>MUGK01000111.1 GCA_002007425.1 Chromatiales bacterium USCg_Taylor
GATCGGTTACCTATCACCCGTCAATTTTGAAAGGAGGAACCTAAACCAGAATAGCCTAAACTGAGAGTACTAACTGTCCATGAAACCGGGGCAAGTCCAACCCATGGGGAGTATGTAGAGCGAGTGCGATCTGTGATGATGCCAGCATCAGTTAGCGTGTTGATCACTAGACGAGCAGGACCCGCGTAGCGCCGCATCAATGATTCGCCCCCCGTAGCGCCAACCGCTTCTTCGATGGCGCCCCGTACCCAGTTGCATTCCAGCCCGTAGCGGGCATAGAGTGCTTCCTTCTGATCGGGACACACTAGGTTCGAAAAGAAGACCTGAAACCACTCTTCCGCCCAGTCCTCCACGGCGTCGCGCTCTTGCTCGGTTAGACTAGGTATGGTCTTAAGAGCCCAAACTTTGCCGAAGTGGTGGTGGAACACTTCATCGGCGACAACTAGCCGGCAGAGCCGCTGCAGGACGGGATCGAGGGCAACTCGTTGGAGTGTGGCAAACATGCCCAGCGCGAGGCCTTCGACAAGCATTTGAGTACCGAGGATCTTTCGGTTTATCTGAGGCGTGTCAATAAGATGATGTAGGAGATCTCCCACCGGCTCGGTTACTGCGAAGATCTGTCCGTCGAAGCGCGACTCGGCATATAGGGTAAATGCGTGGACGTGTCGTGCTTCCTCCCGAACTTGATTCGCGGCGTACTCTTGAGAACCAGGATCGACAAGCATCTGACACAAACCAGCTGCGAGACTGAGGGCCCCTTGCTCGCAATGAAGCAGGTTCGACACTATCCAGCGGGCGGAGTCGTTCGTGAACGCCAGCCTCTGCGAGTCGTCAAGCCTATCCCAAACGGCAGTCCCAGACTCGACGACGAAATCGAAAGGCAGCAGTGGCACTCCCGGCGGCACTGCTTCACGGAAGTTGATGTAATCGGGGTCGGCCGGATTCCAGAAGTGCTCCTCGCTCCGAGCGACTAATTGCTCGAAGCACCGCGACCGGTTTCGGTACCGGTTGGCGTCAAGCATTGTGTCTAGGTCAGCCGCGCTTGCGGTTTGGAATGTCGGATCGGTTCTCATCGTTCTCCTCCAGTCAAACTAAGGAATAAGAATTTCAAAAACCCCTTTTTCTTCAAGCGGGAAGATACGTCTGGACCTGTTAGCTGTCAATCGTGCGCTATCTCAGTCCGGAATCGGGGGATTATCGGGCTATTCGTCGGCTCGCACCGTAAGGTTCCGGGCGTTTTTGGGGGACTTAGGTGAGCTAGGGTCTGTTGACATTTAGGCCAACCATATGAAAGCGGCCACGAGCGCGATGAGCTAGGACGGCTCCTCCCCCTCCCCGCTCATGTCCGTCCTGCTTTGGCCGGGGTTCGCCCCGGCCATTTTTTCCCTCATTCCCCTGTTTGCTGCGCCAGCAGTGCCGAGACATTCTGGAAGCCCCTCGGGAGCCGATTACCGCTCCGGCCGCGCTCACCGGCATACGCCGGGAGATCCGCGGGCGCGAGAGTAAGGTGGCGCTGACCGGCACGCACGACCAAGGACACACCCGCGGGAAGGACTGTGACCGCGGTAACATAATCCTCCCTCGACACCACCTTGGCGCTCGCGATATGGACCATTTTCAGGCCTTTACCCTTGGCAAGCTCGGGAAGCTCCTTCAAGGGGAACACCAAAAGACGTCCCGCTTTCGTGGCCGCGGCGACGCGGTCGCCGCTGATGTCATGGACAGCCGCGGGCGAGAGTATGCGTGCGCCGCGCGGGAGCGTGAGCACTGCCTTGCCGGCCTTGTTCTTGGTATGAAGATCTTCTAACCTGGCGATAAACCCGTAGCCGGCATCCGAGGCCATCAAGTACGGGGCATCACCTTGCTCGAATAGCACGCCTTCAAACGTCGCTCCTTCGGGCGGCGTCAAGCGCCCGGACAAGGGCTCGCCCAAACCGCGAGCGGAGGGCAGCGAATGTCCCGCCACGGAATAACACCGCCCGGTTGAATCGATGAATACCGCCAGTTGATTGCTGCGCCCGCAGGCCGCCGCCTTGAACTGATCACCCGCCCGGTAGCTCAGTTCCACGGGATCGACCTCATGCCCCTTGGCGGCCCGCACCCAACCCTTCTCCGAGAGCACGATGGTGATGGGCTCGTTCGGGATCAACGCGGCTTCATCGAGCGCCCGCGCCTCGCCGCGTTCGACAATCGGCGCGCGGCGCGGATCGCCGTAGCGCTTGGCGTCGTCCAGAATCTCGGCGCGGATCAGCGCCTTGAGTTTTCTATTCGATCCCAAGGTCTGTTCCAGGCCTTTGCGCTCCTCCGCAAGCTCGCTCTGTTCGGTGCGAATTTTCTCCTCCTCGAGTCTCGCCAAATGCCTGAGTTTCAGGTCCAGGATCGCCTCCGCCTGGATCTCGGTGAGGCCGAAGCGGCTCATCAGCACCGGTCGCGGGGACTCTTCATTGCGGATGATTGCGATGACCTCATCGACGTTGAGATAGGCGATGAGCAGCCCTTCGAGGATGTGCAAACGCTCGTTGACTTGGTTCAAGCGATGCTGCAAGCGCCGGCGCACCGTCGCTGTCCGAAACGCCAGCCACTCCGTTAGCAAGGTCTTAAGGTCCTTGACGTGCGGGCGGCCGTCCAAGCCGATAACGTTTATATTGACGCGGTAGCTGCGTTCGAGATCGGTCGTGGCGAAGAGGTGCGCCATCACGGCGTCGGCATCCACGCGGTTCGAGCGCGGCGCCAGCACCAGCCGCACCGGCGTCTCATGATCGGACTCGTCGCGCAGATCCTCGATCATGGGCAGCTTCTTGGCGTTCATCTGCGCGGCGATTTGCTCGAGGATGCGTTCCCCCGAGCTTTGGTACGGCAGGGCGGTGATGACGATGTTGCCGTCCTCCAGCTCGTAGATGGCCCGCATGCGCACCGTACCGGCGCCGCTCTCGTAGATTGCCCGCAACTGCTCGCGCGGGGTCACGATCTCGGCCGCCGTGGGGAAATCGGGGCCCAGCACGTGCTGACACAGATCGGCGATCGTTGCCTCCGGCCGATCGAGAAGCTCAATACAGGCTTGCGTAATCTCGACGAGGTTATGCGGAGGAATGTCGGTGGCCATGCCGACCGCGATCCCGGTGGTGCCGTTCAAGAGCACGTTGGGCAGCCTGGCCGGCAGCAAGCGCGGTTCCTCCAAGGTGCCGTCGAAATTCGGCGCCCACTCGACGGTCCCGAGACCGAGTTCTTTCAACACTACCTCGGCATAGCGGGTCAGCCGCGCCTCGGTATAGCGCATGGCGGCGAAGGACTTGGGGTTGTCCGTCGATCCCCAATTGCCCTGCCCGTCGATGAACGGATAGCGATACGCGAAGGGTTGCGCCATCAATACCATCGCCTCGTAGCAGGCCATATCGCCGTGGGGATGGAATTTTCCCAACACATCTCCCACGGTGCGCGCCGATTTCTTATGCTTGGAACCGGCCGACAGCCCAAGCTCCGACATCGCATAAATAATGCGCCGCTGGACCGGTTTCAAGCCGTCCCCGATGTGGGGCAGCGCCCGGTCCAGAATGACGTACATGGAATAGTCGAGGTAGGCGCGCTCGCTGAACTCGTGCAGCGGCCGGCGCTCGACATTGTCGAAGTTGAGCTCTAGCGACTCGGGCATGAGCGTATTGAGATGGATCCGCCGCGGATTTTAGCGCTGAGCGGCCCGCATGCAAACCCTCGGAACGCGGGCGAAGGGTTACTCAAACCGCCGCCAGATCCCCCTTCTGCTCCAGCCACACGCGGCGATCGGCGGCGCGCTTTTTCCCGAGCAGCATGTCCATGAGCTCGTCCGTCCGGTGATCTTGCGCGAGGGTGAGCTGCACCAGACGCCGGGTCTCGGGCGCCATCGTGGTTTCGCGAAGCTGTAAGGGATTCATCTCCCCGAGACCCTTGAAACGCTGCACGTTGACCTTGCCCTTGAGTTTCTCGGCGGCGATCCGATCGAGTACGCCTTGCTTCTCCTCGTCGTCAAGGGCGTAAAAGACCTCTTTGCCGATATCGATGCGATAGAGCGGCGGCATCGCGACATGCACGTGTCCCGCGGCCACCACGGGACGGAAATGGCGTAGAAACAGAGCGCAGAGCAAAGTAGCGATGTGCTGGCCGTCGGAATCCGCATCCGCCAAGATGCAGATCTTCCCGTAGCGCAAGCCCTCGATCCGGGGCGATCCCGGGTCCACGCCGATCGCGACAGCGATATCATGTACTTCCTGGGAACCAAGGACCTGGCCAGGATCCACTTCCCAGGTATTCAAGATCTTACCGCGGAGCGGCATCACCGCCTGGAATTCCTTGTCCCGCGCCTGCTTGGCCGAGCCGCCGGCGGAATCTCCCTCGACCAGGAACAACTCGCTGCGGGCCGGTTCTTGGGAAGTACAGTCCGCGAGCTTGCCGGGCAAGGCCGGACCTCCGGTGATTCTCTTGCGGACGACTTTCTGCTCCGCCTTGAGCCGCCGCTGGGCGTGCTCGATCGCGAGCGCCGCGATGCGCTCGCCGGTCTCGACGTGCTGATGCAACCACAGGCTGAAAGAGTCGCGCGCCACCCCGGAAACGAAGGCCGCGCAGGCGCGCGAGGTCAAGCGTTCCTTGGTTTGTCCGGAGAACTGGGGTTCCTCGAGCTTGACCGAGAGCAGATACGCACAGCGTTCCCAAACGTCTTCCGGCGCCAGCTTGACCCCGCGTGGCAGGAGATTGCGAAACTCACAAAATTCCCGCACGGCATCGGCGAGCCCTTGCCGCAGACCGTTAACGTGGGTGCCGCCCTGCACCGTCGGCACAAGATTCACATAGCTCTCGGTGACGATCTCGCCCTCGTCCGCGACCCAATGCAACGCCCAATCGACGGCCTCGTGCGTACCTTCCAGACTCCCCGTAAACGGCTGCGGCGGCAGGAGATCGCGCCCGGCCAAGGCCTCCGAGAGATAATCCGTGATTCCGTCTTCGTACTGCCATTCCTGGTGCTCGCCGCTGTCCTCGTCCGTGAACCGGATCAGTAATCCCGGACAGAGCACCGCCTTCGTGCGCAGCACGTGCTGCAAGCGCGGGATGGCGATTTTCATGGTGTCGAAGTAACGCGCATCGGGCCAGAGGCGGATCGCCGTTCCGGTATTTTGCCGTCCCACGGTGCCGATGACCTCGAGCCCGGTCTTTTTTTCGCCGCCTTCGAAGGTCATTTGATATTCGCGGCCGTCACGGCGCACGCGCAGCTCCAAGCGCCGCGACAGCGCGTTGACGACCGAGACCCCCACCCCGTGTAAGCCACCCGAGAAGCGATAGTTTTTGCCCGAAAACTTTCCTCCGGCATGCAGCCGCGTCATTATGACCTCCACGCCCGAGACTTTTTCCTCGGGGTGAGTATCCACCGGCATGCCGCGGCCGTCATCGATCACGGTCGCGGATCCGTCGTGATGCAGCTCCACGTCGATGCGCTTGGCGTAACCCGCGATTGCCTCATCGACGCTGTTGTCCACCACCTCTTGAATCAGATGATTGGGGCGCGAGGTGTCGGTGTACATCCCCGGCCGGCGGCGCACCGGATCGAGTCCGATGAGGACTTCGATGTCGGCCGCATCGTAGCGTCGATTCACGTACCGGGTTTGCTCGGCAAATACCCTAAGCAAAGTCCGCGATCAGGGCGGCGCGGAGCGCATCCGGCAGGGGATCCAGCGCATGCCGGTAGGCGCGATGATCGATGCCGGCGCTAAGTCCGGCGTTGTCGCCGAGGGCGATGCGCATTGCGGGCGCAAACTCGAACCTGAGGAAATGCACAGAGGAGGTCTTGTCTTCCGTATAGCGCTGTAAGTCCTCATCCGCGATCGCGAACACGGGTTCGAAGCCCGCAACTTGCATCCATACCCGATCCTCGATGCCGATCATTGCCGCCAAGGCTTGCTTGCGCTCTTCGGCGTCATCGTACTCCAGCATCATTGTCGCCTTGAGATTTCCGCCATCGGGTATCAATGGATTGTACGTGTCCAGCTCATCCTGAATGGGCCCGCGTTCGAAGATCCGCTCTACCCGCAGCATCTCTTGAACTTGATATTGAATCGTGATCCGATCCTCGAAGAGCAAGGTGCAATGCGGTCCCAGGCGCACGCTTCTCGACTTTTTGTGAGCCATCACTTGGGCCCGGAAGCGGTCGCGTTCCTCGGCGTAACGTTCCAGGGTCCAGAGATCGCCGCGCTCTAATTTTCGCATCGGCCGTGCGCTATATCCCGTAAGCCAATCTTAACAGCCGCAAGGGGTGCAGGGTCTTCACGCTCTTATTCAATCCGGCCTCGATATGGTGTCCGGCGAGCGCGCAATCGCTGGTGAAATAATCGGCGTCCGCTTGCGCGACGCGATGGGCGACGGGACGTCCGATTTTGACCGCTGCCTCGTGAAACTCGCGCTTGACCCCATAGGTGCCGTTGTGCCCGGAACAGCGCTCGATAGCCTCTATTCTCGTGTCTGGCACCAGACTCAATATGTCCCGCGTCCTGGGGCCGATGTTTTGCACGCGCTGATGACAAGGCACATGGTACATCACTTTACCCAGCGGGTTCTTAAAATCCGTGACCAAAAGCCGCGCCTTGTGGCGCAGGCTTAAATACTCGAACGGGTCATAAAAGGCCTCGGCGACGCATTGAACATCCGGATTTTCGGGCAGCAGCAGCGGGATCTCTTTCTTGAACATCAAGACACACGAGGGCACCATAGCGACGAGGTCCCAACCCTCCTTGGCCGAGCGCGCCAAGGCCGGGAGATTGCGTTGGGCAAGGCGTTCCACTGAACCGAGATCTCCAAGCTCCAGCTTCGGCATCCCGCAACACGCCTCTTGCTCGAGTACCCGCACCGGAATACCATTGTGCTCGAAGATGGCGATGAGATCCTCGCCGATCTCGGGTTCGTTGTAATCCCCATAACAGGTGGTAAACAATACCACGCGGCCCTTGGTGTGCGGCGTCGCGAGCGCCGCTATCGGCGTTGCTTTGCGCCTACGGATACGCCGTCTCAGCGTGCGCTCCTGATATTTGGGTAAGGGCGCTTGGGCATGCACCCGCAGGGTTTTCTCGGCGACCCGCCGCACGGTCCTGTTGGCAGCAGCGCGATTTACCATCGAGGCCACCACCGGCACGCTGGCGATGCGGCCCACGACATCGGGGGATGACAGCAGTCTGTCTCGCACGCTCGCGCCTTCGGATTGGTAGCTCGTGGCTTTGGCCCGCAACATCAAGTGCGGGAAGTCGATGTTCCAAGGATGCGGGGGCACATAGGGGCATTTGGTCATGAAACAAAGATCGCACAGGTAGCAATTCTCCACCACCTTCCGGTAGTCCTCCTTTGCTACCCCATCGACTTCCATGGTCGCCGAGCCGTCGACCAGGTCAAAGAGCGTAGGAAACGCGTTACAGAGGCTCACACATCTGCGGCATCCGTGGCAGACGTCGAAGACGCGCGCAAGCTCGGCATTAAGCGCAGGTTCGCTGTAAAATTCCGGTTCCCGCCAGGCCAACGGATAACGAGTCGGCGCTTCGAGGCTGCCCTCGCGATGATCCTCGGGCGGTCCGTTCAATGCCATGGTTCAAGGGTAAGTATTACGAGGAACGAGAGCCGGGCACAGGCCCGGCTCCATCAGAGATCAACATCGGTCAACGCGAATGCGCCGAACCCGATCCGCTGGCCGCAATCAAGCGGCTATCGCATCCAGCGCCTTTTGGAAGCGATTAGCATGCGAACGCTCCGCCTTGGCCAGGGTTTCAAACCAATCCGCGATCTCACCGAGCCCCTCGTCACGGGCGGTCTTGGCCATGCCGGGATACATATCCGTATATTCATACGTCTCGCCGGCGATGGCGGCCTTTAGGTTTGCGGACGTCGGGCCAATCGGAAGCCCGGTCGCCGGATCCCCGACCGCCTCGAGGTATTCGAGATGACCGTGCGCATGGCCGGTCTCGCCTTCAGCCGTGGACCGAAACACCGCCGAGACATCATTAAAACCTTCGACATCCGCCTTCTGCGCAAAGTACAGATAGCGCCGATTGGCTTGGGATTCACCCGCGAAGGCATGCTTCAGATTGTCTTCAGTCTTTGTGCCTTTCAACTGCATAACGCCTCCTCCACGAATTTGCTTGCCATATTCTTAGACTAAGTCTAAGTGCATTGAGGAGTCTAGGGTCTACCCGCCTCAATGTCAATCGACAGTCTCTTCCAATGCTAGATGAGCCTGAAGGTGGGGCTTATTTCTAACACAAGATGAGCCTGAACTAGGAGCGGGTAGCTGTTCATGATGGGAGGAT
>MUGK01000112.1 GCA_002007425.1 Chromatiales bacterium USCg_Taylor
TCCAATGACGAGAATTGAACAACTTCAAAAGACGGGCAGCATACGCACCGGCTCGCCGAAGAGAGGTTTCAGCTACAAAAAAGCCGATGGTGCCAGGTTGAGTGCTGCGGATCTCTCCCGGATAGGCGAGCTGGTAATTCCGCCGGCATGGACAGCAGTTGCTATCAACTCGCTGCCTGGTGGCAGGTTGCAAGCTGTTGGCAAAGATGCGGCTGGCCGCTGGCAGTACGACTACCACGAGAATCACACGCGCGCACAGGAACTGAAGAAGTTTCAGCGGCTCATCAAATTCGCGGAAGCCCTGCCTAAGTTGCGTTCGACCATCAGTCGGCATCTCCGGCAACCCGACCTTGGTAGAGAGCGGGTGCTGGCCTGCATGCTTAGAATTCTCTCGTCCTGCTTTATGCGGCCGGGAAGTCAGGTCTATGCAAGCGAAAATGGCAGTTATGGCATAGCAACGCTGCGCCCAAAGCACGTAAAGGGCAAAGGCGGCGCCGTGGAATTCGATTTCCCTGGCAAGTCTGGGGTGCGCCAACAACGGCAGTTGAAGGATCGGCCGGTGGCGAAAGTTGTGAGAAGTCTGCTCCAGTACCCCGGCAAGGAAGTTTTTAAGTATCAAAACGGCGACGGCGAGTTTATCAATGTCACCAACCGTCATATCAACGAATACATAAAGGCGATCATGGGCGAGAAATTCAGCGCCAAAGACTTTCGCACCTGGGCAGGCACGATTATCTGTGCCTGCGCCTTGGCGCGTGTGGGAACTGAGGCGATCGAGAAAGGCGCGGCTCGCAAGCGAAAGGTGGTGGCCGCAATCAAGGAGACCGCCGAGATGCTTGGCAATACGCCAGCGGTTTGTCGCAGCTCTTACATCTGCCCTGGGGTGATCAGCAGTTTCGAGAAGGGGAGAATTATTGGCGACTATTTTGAAACACTCGAACACTTCGTCGCCTATCGCGGCAGGAAATTGCACCGAGCGGAAAGCTCGCTGCTCAAATTCCTAAAACGCAGCGCGGGCTGATGGCGTGCCCCTCCGGGCGCTGAATCTTCCACGTGCCTCGTTCTATCGCCATCTGCGCCCGAACGAGACACCGCCGCAATCGCGCCCAAGTCCCGCGCGGACGCTGGATGACGCCGAACGCCAGGCGGTCCTGGAGACGCTGCACTCGGAGCCCTTCCGCGACCAAGCACCGAGCCAGGTCTATGCCACGCTGCTCGACGAAGGCACCTCCCTGTGCGGTGTGCTTCGCGAGAGGACAGGCGGAAGCGCTTGTCCGCGCGATTGCGTGATTGTAAGTTATTCAGGGGAAGATGCCGCGGACGGTGGTGGCCTCGACGACGCGGGTGACGGCAAGGACGTACGCCGCTTCGCGCATGCTGATCGATTCCTTCGCCTGCAGCGCCGCAACCTCCTGGAACGAACGCTTGATGATGCGCTCGAGGCGAGAATTGACTTCGGCCTCTTCCCAGAAGAACGACTGCAGGTCCTGCACCCATTCGAAGTACGAGACGATGACGCCGCCTGAGTTGGCAACGATGTCCGGGGCGACATAGATGTTTCGCTCGCGCAATATCCGGTCGCCGTCGGCGGTGGTCGGGCCGTTGGCGGCCTCAATGATCATCTTGGCGCGGATGTTTCCGGCGTTGGCGGCGTGGATCTGGCCTTCGGTCGCGGCAGGAACGAGAATATCGACCGGCAGCTCCAGCAGCTCCGCGTTCGTGATGCGGCGGCCGGGCGCATCGAAGCGGAGCGAGGCGCGGTCGCGCGGCATCGCGATCAGGGCATCGATGTCCATGCCGGCTTCATCGTAAATCCCGCCGCTCGCGTTGCTGACGGCGACGATCTTGGCGCCCGCATCGCGCAGGAGCTTTGACGCGACGCTGCCGACGTTGCCGAACCCCTGTACGGCGACGGTCGCGCCTTCAAGCGGCACGCCGGCATACTTGCACGCCTCCTGCGTGACGAACATGACGCCGCGTCCGGTCGCCTCGTAGCGGCCGCTGCTGCCGCCGATCGTCACGGGCTTACCGGTGACGACGGCGGGGACGGAGTGGCCGTGCATCATGCTGTAGGTGTCCATAATCCACGCCATGATCTGCGCATCGGTGCCCATGTCCGGCGCGGGCACATCTTCATCGGGGCCGATGAGCAGCCCGATCTCGGCGGCGAACCGTCGTGTCATGCGCTCGAGCTCGCCGGCGCTCAAAGCGCTCGGGTCGACGATCACGCCGCCTTTCGCGCCGCCGTACGGCAGGCCGGCGACAGCGCACTTCCACGTCATCCACATGGCGAGCGCGCGTACTTCATCGAGCGAGACGTGGTCACTGTAGCGCAGGCCGCCCTTCACCGGCCCGCGCGCTTCGTTGTGATGCACGCGATAACCGGTGAAGACGCGGATGGAGCCATCGTCCATCTTCACTGGGAAGTTCACCGTGAACTCGCGCTTGCAGTGGCGCAGGACGTCACGCATGCCGGGATCGAGGCCGATACGTTCTGCGACGGCGTCGAGCTGTGCGATCGCGGTATCGAAGGGATTCTCCGCTGGCGGGTGCGCGACCGGCGCGTTTACCATGCTGTGTGTGGTCACCCTTATGGCCTACGAGATTTTCTGTGTGCGTTCCACTACAAGTGCAACACTCGATACGGGCGGGTGGAGAAATGGACCCCGAAATTTGGACACAGGCTTAAGTAGAATTTTCGCTCCTTATCATGCCGCGTTGGGCAGATTCTGTCGACCGAAATAAAGTGCATCTGGCGTATTGCGGGTAAGGGCTTGATGACGGCGTTCGGTATTATAAAAACGGAAATACCGCTCGATGCCGGGTTGAGTGTCGCCGGTTTCATAAGCTCGGAGGTAAACGTCTTCATACTGTGCTGTCAGGTTCCGTTCACGAGCAATAAAGTCATTACTTTATGCTAAACTTGTAATCAATGAATTTCAGAGATTACTAAAATGCTGGATACTGTAAAAATAGGACGAAACGGAGCTTTGGTGATCCCCGCAAAAATGCGGCGTCGATTAGGCCTCGATGAGGGGGATTCGGTGTTGATCGAAGAGACGGGAGATGGCCTCATCATTCGTCCCGCCGTTGCTATGCCCATCGAAGTGTACTCCAAGGAGCGGAAAGCCGAGTTCCTGCTCAACAATACTGTCGACCCTGTTGATTACGAAGCCGCCCGCATAGCCGTTCGCGAAATGGATTTGGACCCTGATACGATCCCGCACGAACGTCCGCCTCATTGAACCGTGTATTCCTGGATGCAAACATCTTGTTCTCCGCTGGGTGGCGCGAGAAGGCTGGACTGCTTCGCTTATGGCGGCTGACCGACGTGACGTTGCTTACATCTCGGTACGCCTTCGAGGAAGCACGGCGGAACCTGGAAACTCAAGAACAACGTAAACGCCTAATTCAGTTGATGGTTAATGTTGACCTGGTCACCGATTTTGCTTATGGCGATCTTCCTCTCGATGTAGTGCTACCCGAAAAGGATCGCCCAATTCTACTTGCCGCTATCAGAGCTCATGCGACACACCTTTTAACGGGTGATAAACAGCACTTTGGACCATTGTATGGACAGTCAATTAGCGGCGTACTTATTCTCCGCCCCGCCGACTATCCGGGCTTTGCTTGAGCACTATGATTATTGGCTAGAGCCAGTCACCGCATGAATCCGGAAGATTTTTGCGGAGGACAGCCGCCGGTCAGGATAAGAATGCACGATATCACGAGAACTGTCTTTACGGGGCGTTACCAAGGGATAGGGGGTTGAGTCATGCACGACGATGACATACGCATAACCGGACTTTCCGCAATGTGTTTCTCGATCTCGGCTTCCCGCCCGAAGAAGCAGCCATCCTGGCGATGCGGGCCGACCTCATGGCGCGCCTGCGACTCTTGATAGAGGAGCATGGTTGGACCCAGACGGAGGCGGCGGAGCGACTCAGGATCGGGCAGTCGCGCGTCTCTGATCTGGTGCGCGGCAAGTGGGACAAGTTCAGCCTGGACATGCTCATCACCCTCGCTACCCGCGCCGGACTCAAGCTGGAGTTGAAGCTCGCGGCCTGACCGCTGTATGGGTCGGCCGTTACTCGCGATGCCGCTTGGCGCGAACCTTCTGCCGCCAGCGGATGAAACCGGTGATGTAGTTTGGTGCGGTGGGCATCGCCCACCAACAACGCTATCCTTTCCGTGGCATGTCGAATTGCCGTCGAGCACGAACACCGGACGGCAGCCATTTTCTCACGGTGGTAACCTAGCTCCGACAGCCGTTGTTGATATACCCGGAAAGGACCCGTAGCCCGTATGCAGCGCAGCGGAATACGGGAGGCTTGGAACCCGGAGCATCCCGGATTCCACTTCGTTACATCCAGGCTACCTCGCTGCCCTCGCTTGGCTTGAGAGCATCGGCTGGTCCGTCTCCCAGGGCGCGGAGATCGCCCCTGGCGAGCCCGCTGCCGAGCGTGGCGACCACGGTCAGGTGGTGCTGGCGCGGCGGCTGTGCGTCACGCTGCCGCCGAAGTACGCATTCATCCCCATGCCGCTGCAAGAATGGCTGAGCGCGGCGCTACCGAAGGGGGAGTGATCAAAACCATTGGGACAGGCGAATCCCTGTCAAGTTTGGCCGGACAGGTTTCCGCCGCAATTTTCCTGTTACAGGTCTGTGGCGAGGAAGGCCTTACGCTACCAGGCAGATTGAAGCGTATGCTGTTCAGTCGAGTAGGTCGGGTTAGCGGAGCGTAACCCGACGAATCAGATGAGATACCGGCGCGCATTCCTTCCGGGTGGTTCGTTCTTCTTCACCGTGGTGACGGAGCAACGGCGGCCGCTGTTTGCGTCCGCGGATGCGGTTGAGGTCTTGCGAATGGCGTTCCGCGCAGTGCGTTCAAATCGCCCATTCGAGGTGGACGCCATGGTGGTTCTACCTGATCATCTGCATTGTATCTGGACATTGCCACCGGGCGACGCCGATTTCGCGACACGCTGGCGGCTAATCAAGACTGGGTTCACCAAGCACTGTGACCCAGGATTGCGCTCGGAACCGAATCGCGCAAGGACAGCGAAGCGAGAACAAGCGTTATGGCAACATCGCTATTGGGAACATGCGTTGCGGGACGAAGCCGATTTTACCCGGCATGTCGAATACATTCATTTCAACCCGGTAAAACACGGGTTTGTTTCGTCCGCGATTGAATGGCCGTATTCCAGCTTTCGCCGCTATGTCGAGGCTGAGGTGTATCCGTCGGATTGGGGACGGGGAGTGATGGATTTCGAAGGAATAGGGTATGAATGATCGGGTTGGCTTGTCGGGTTACGCTCCGCTAACCCGACCTACGCTGCTACACTATCCTTCCGTGGCATGTCGAATTACCGTCGAGCACGAACACCGGGCGGCAGCTATTTTCTCACGGTGGCTACCTACCGCCGACAGCCGTTGTTGATATACCCGGAAAGGACCCGTAGGGAGGCTTGGAACGCGAAGGATCCCAGATTCCACTTCGTTACATCCAGGCTACCTCGCTGTCCGATTTCCGCGCCAATGACTACAATATGTCAATGATATTACGGAGCAATCACAGTGTCCCGTTCCTCGTACCCAATTCAAGCGTCGAAGGAGTCGGGATCGTCGTCACAACGCGTGCAGGCGGCGTGAGCAGCGGCTCATACTCCAGCCTGAATCTCGGACTTCACACCGGGGATGACTCCACGGTTGTCCTGGAGAATCGCCATCGTCTCGCGCGAGCCGTCGGGTTCAGCCCGGATCGAGCGGTCTGGCTGCAGCAAATCCACGGCGACAGCATCGCTGTGGTGTCTGAGTCAGACGCCGGGCGTGGCGGGCAAAGCTACGTTGATGGGTTGCCGGGCACGGATGGAGCGATTACCGGAACCCGCGGCATCGTGCTCACCGTCCTGATTGCCGACTGCGCAACCATTGTTTTGGTGGATCGAGCCCGCAACGCAATTGCCATAGCACATGCGGGATGGAGGGGCACGCTATCGCGGCTGTCGACGAAACTCCTCAACGCGATGATTGAGACATTCGGCTCCCAGCCGCGCGAGGTTTCTGCGTTCATCTCCCCAGCCATTGGGCCCTGCTGCCTAGACGTTCGGCGGGTCGTGGCTGAGGAGTTCTCTTCGCAGTGGGGCGAGGACGCACATCGCCACCTCACTTCTGATCTTTCGAACAGGCCACGGCTGAATTTGTGGTCTTCAAACGCGGCTCTGCTTCACGCTGGAGGTGTCACTGAGATTGAAGTAGCAGACCTCTGTACGAAATGCAATTCGGAACTTTTTTTTAGCCATCGCGGCCAGGGCGGAAAGGCAGGGCGGTTTGTTACGCAGGTGTTCTTGACGTAAAACCCATCACGACGATTGGAGCAGCGCCCTGAACCGCTGGATGGACCGGAGGGTCGAATTCACTTCCTGCAAGTAGTTCGAGGGAGCGAACATCTGTCGAAGAGCCGGCAAGTCTTGCTCGCTACTGTCGATGCCGACCGTTTCCACACCGCAACCGTAGCGACGAGCGAGCATCCGAATCGCCTCTAGACCCTGGTACGGCACATAGATGCTGCTGGTAACGATGAGAATCCGATCGTCGGCAGAAACCTGCGCTAGACTCTGGGCCCAGAATTCGTAGGTATCGGCCGTGTTCGCTCGTCGCGCCGCGGGTTCGCCGGAGGGGGCTGCGAGAAGGCGGATCACGAGGTTCTCGTTGCCATGATAGGTCTTCAAAAGCCACGAAGAATTGGGGCTTGTGGCATCTGTGAGTCCATCTTTGGAAATCGCATCCTGGAGATTGAATGCGCGCTGAAGACCGACTTCCATGGCAACGATTTCGTTGTCGACCGTGCCAAGTCCGCCCGCGGCGGCGAGCGTCGGCTCATCCCCTGACAACGGCCGAAAGCCTCCGAGCGCGATGACCTCGCGCACCTGCATTCCGGATGAAATCAGGGTGGCGGCGAACCTTGGCCGGAACACGCACGCGCGGACGAGCCCGCCGAGTATCAGTACGTAATCGTATTCTCGATAACGTGGCGGCAATGGCGTCCTCAGTCCGAGAGCCTCGGCGGAGGCGAGAACCTGCGCCGTCGTTGAAGAGTCGAACCCGATCGATCGCGCCAGGTTTCGCTCACGCCCGCCCCTGAAGTCCCAGTGCTTTGCCGAGAAGTCGATTAGTTCGTCCAGTGAACCGCCCGAAGCCACGGGGGCTGGACCACCGAATACGCTGAGAAGGTCGCGGAGCGCCGCAGACCCGATCCATCGATCGGTCCACTCCAGCACCGCTGCGGGCACATCGATCCCCGGTTCCACGCTCGGGGAAGGTAGTCTCTCGTACTCCACGGCTGCTTTCACGCGGTGCCGCGGACACTAGATCGGGCCGAACCACTTGTCCATTTCATCAAGCGCCAAGCCCCAGCCCTCGGATACCTTCTGGATCTCCTGTCGCGTGGCCTTGAGCGCGCTCTCATCGTCTGGTCGGAATCGCTGCCGATCAGGCATGAACCTCAAACGCGGCAGTACAACGAAAGGTCTGCTCGGGTCCGGCTGCAGGATCGTAGTTCCCCGCAGGGTGATAGTTGCAGTACGGTGAAGGGGGTTCCAACACTGATAGCGCTCCGCACCAACTCGAAGCCGCCGAAGCCTCATGCCCCAGCGGTTGCCGCCCCGCAATGCCGTGCGTAGTAGTAGATAGGGTTCGAGCAAGAAGACCAACTGGATAACGGAAAAGTGGAATTGCGCGAAGAAGTGGCGTTCTTCAACGATGCCTAACTCGACATAGCTTCCCAGGTCATTGACTCGCTCGATCACATCGCGCGCATCGCTAAGTAGCTCTGCGATAATCCGTGGACTCGGAGCAGACGTGGTCGCTTGAGCGGCCTGAGCGTCATGCATCCATCGGAGAAGTCTACCCGCTCGATTTGATGCAGGGCCGGCGCCGAACATAGGGAAGTCGGCGACGACCCGATCGCGCGGACCGGGATCCTTGCGCCATTCCTCGAGCATCTTTTCGATGGACGCCTTCGACCGGGAGGAGCGGAGTTCGCGGAGTTGGTAGAGGCCATACGGGACACCGACAAGAACCGCAATGGCCTGGATAGCAGCGAAGATCAAATTCCACTCTTCGGTCGTAAGGCAGAAGTACTCTTCTGGCATCGAGACATCGTATCCTGAAAACCAAAGCGATTAATATCAGTTCGACCTAGTTCGACCCTGTGGGATCCCCACGAATTTAGGCTCAATTTGAGCTCTCCTGGCAGTGTCGCTGTAGGATTCCATGGAGGCTATGGATGGCCGCGATCACATCA
>MUGK01000113.1 GCA_002007425.1 Chromatiales bacterium USCg_Taylor
CGCTGAGGATTTCGCGCACCTGACGACTGTGGCGCGTAGGCGACTGGCCTCGATGCAGAGGCGCACAACGCTCGTTTGTGCATTCTGGAAACAAGCTGAGCTGCCTCTCTGGTAACTTCACTAATTATGCAAGGCTCAATAGTCTAGCGCTTCCCCACGCCCCCTGGTCGGTTTCGCGGGTGCCGGCCGATGCGGGGTGGTCCTGACGTTCCAGGACCGCCGGGCTTGGGCGCGAGGGGTAAGGAAGGCCGGAAGGCCATTTTATCCCAAACGGGGATGGGCAAATACTGAGGAAAGGAAGCCCAATTGTTGCAAGATAAGGCATATGGGCTTACATTTAGTCACGCATCCCGCAGCAGCGGTGGTACATCGGTTGGTATTCTTGATTTCAGCCTGCCACGATGAAACACGAGAATTTTGATGCTCTGTCGCTGACGGAGCTCATCCGTCTGCAAAATGAATTGTCTGAGATCGTCGTGCGGCGATTTAAAACCACTTTGGCGCTGCTCTTCTCCGACATCGTGAAGTCTACGGAGTATTTCGGCCGCTTCGGCAACGAAGCAGGCCGCAAGCTCCAGCAACGCCACTTCGACCTATTGGACCAGATCGTGCGCCAACACGGGGGCCGAATCGTAGACACCGCCGGTGATGGGGGGTTCAGCTGTTTTGCCACGGCCGAGCAAGCCGCCGAGGCCTCGGTGCAGCTACAACTCGCGCTGTGTAAGGAAAACATCCACCGGGAACGGGAACACCAGCTTCTGGTGCGCATTGGTATCCACTACGGTACGGTTCTCACTGACAATGTGCTCGTTGCCGGTGACGCAGTCAATCTCTGCGCGCGCGTGGCCGCCAGCGGGGAGGGTGCAGAGATCCGCCTTACCCGGGAAGCGTTTGCGGAGTTGGCCGGTGCCCGCCGAGTCTGCTGCCGAGCCCTGGCCCCGATGAATTTGAGAGGGATCGCGCGTCCGGTGCCAACGTTGGTATTGGAGTGGCGGGATCCGAAGCTTTTTCCTGCGGCCTTCCGAATCGAAGAAACTTCGAGTGTCTGGCCCTTACCGAGTCAAGACATCATCGGCTTCGGCCGCCTGCAGGAAAACGACGACATGCCGGCAAACGATGTCGTCCTCGCCCACCCAGATCCAAGCCAAAACCAGCGTATCAGTCGCTGGCAGTTTGAGCTCAGGCGAGATGCGGAAGGGCTTTTTCTGCGCCAAGTATCCGACGGAAGCATTACAGAAGTCGACGGCGAAACAGTGAACAAAGGGGGGCGGGCCCAGATCAAACCGGGCACCAAAGTTCGTATTGGAGGGGTGCTGACCCTCAGCTTTTTATCGGCAAACTCTGGAAGCGACCATACACTCGTCTCCGAGAGGGGAAACGTCTAATCAAAAATCCCGCGGAGGAGGCGTGGATTCCCGCCGGTTGCGCCGCTTTTCGGCCGTCGCCCGGATTACCGTACCATCCATCGCGTATTTTTTGGATACATGGAAACCGTGGCAGGAGACGCAGGTCGATTCCACCCGACTTTCCGCCCCCAAGCCACCGTGACATGTCTCGCATTTTTGTATGCCCGGCACCAAAACATCTTCACTCTCCTCGGATCGCGCGGCCGCATGGCAGTTCTTGCAGGCGATAGTCTTATGCTGCTCGTGATCGAAACGTGCCTTGGGAAACCACGCCTCTGCGATCCGCACCGGCTTGATCTCCCAGCGTGTGAAGGGTTCCGCCACCGCATGGATTTGATGGCAGGTCGCGCAGGCGCGATACTCGAACAATTCCTTTCCCACCACTTCTGCTTGGCTCGCGGCCCGGTCCATTGCTTCGCGCCTCAGCATTGTGCTCGCCCGCTCGTCGGGCCGCTGCCGCGAGGGTGGCGAAGCGGCGGCGTCGGATTCCAAATACGCGCCCTCCAAGGTGCGTAGCGCGTAATAAGACTTCAGAGCCTCTAAAACTGCCGGCGCGTTCCCGTGCGGTACTTCACGCCGCGGATCGTCAAATTCAAAGGTAAGCTTGTGGCAGCGATGACAATGCTCCTCGAAATGGATCGGTGCCATACGCCGTCCGCCGGGGTCGGGTGCATGGCAGCTCGCGCAGCTCAAGACAACCTCGCCGTCGGGGCTGATGATGCCCTGCCGGTCGAGGTGTGTCTTATGCGGAAAGTACAGGTTGGAACGCTCCTTGAGCTCGGCTTTCCGGTCCAGGCTAACGCGTTTGGATTGCTCCTTACCCGCGGCATGGGTGATTAACGTCGCGCGCAGCTCTGGATGCCCCTCACCGATGTTGCCGGGTACATCGAGTAGCTTCGAGTCCTCGGCGACCGACTTGATCTCTTCGTGACAATCGAGGCACAGATCCTCGTCTTGCCGGACGAACCACTCGGCGCCATGGTGCTCCTTGTGGCAGCTCGCGCAACGGCCCTCCGTGAGGCTCGGCAACGGGAATGCCTGTATATCCACATGATGCGGTGCGGATTTATGACATGCTAGGCACGCATCGTTACGCACCGAGAAAAACGCCGATCGATGGCAAGCGTTACAGTCATCCCCGAAGAACCGGTGCCCGCGGTTCAGGCTTCCCGGATCCCACGCACTGTCGCTTATGGGAGGAGCGATCGAACGCAGGAAGTTCCCTAACGCCGGTATGGTAAAACCGGCGATAGGTACGACGAGAAACAGCACTAAGATGGAACCGAATAGGAGCCACGCCCAAGTGCGCAAACTTAATCGGGCAGGGGCTCTGTTCCCTCCGGGTGACAGCGGTGCCCGCTCGAGATCGTTATCCTGCGTACCATGCTTCACCTCGAGCACCAAATCATATCCGCCTCCCGCGGGCGCCACCGTGATCTGGCAATTGCCTATGCCGATCCGATCCCCAACCTCGAGCAACGCGGACTGGACGGTTTTTTCGTTGTGGCGGATGCCGGATGGTACGGTAGACTGGATGAGGAACTTATCCGCGCCGGAGGAGACGATGTTCGCGTGGTGTAACGCGACGCGCAAGTCGGGCAGGTAGAGATCCTGACCCGCCGCGCGACCTATGCTCAGCGGATCGCCGCTAAGCTCTCGATCCTGATAAACGACAACGCCTTTACGCCTGCGGTTAACAGTGCGGAGCAGGCAACGCATGATCCGCGCTTACCAGTAGAAGAAGACCGACACCACGTGGGCAATCAGGGCGGCCAGCAGCGCGATCGAGAGAGCGACATGGAAATAGCGCCACACGCTCATGAGCGTATGGTAGCGCAGGTCGTCTTGAACCCGTGTTACCAGGGCTTTCTTGGCGTTGATCAGATCCAACAGTTCCTTCACCTGATCGGCCCCCGCGCTCGCGAACTGGTTAGCGACGTACATCACGGTCATTTCGCCTCCCTGCTGCATTATCGGTGTCGCCAGCGGTCGTAGCGGCAATTGCGACCTACCCACGTCTGATTTCAGCTCATCGGTAAGATCCCCGAGGATCGTCCCCACACCACCAAGGACATTGCGCCATAGGCTCGCACCGAGCTTCGTGCGTTCGATGGAACGCAAGATCATTTGATGGACTTTATCGCCCATCTGGTCCGCGATCTTCAAACATCGGCGATCGAGGTCCGCGACTTCACGCAGCATCGTCATCGGCCTGATTCCCATATCGGCGCGATTTTGAGTCAGGCGAGCTGGATAATATGCGTAGGTAAATACCCCGTACATCCCACTGATGATGACGAGCACCATCAGAACGTAGCTCAAGGTGTGGACATTCCAGTCGAACTGGAATCCGCAGTGTAATGTGGCTATGACGAGTAGTGCGAAGCCCAGATACACATGCGCGGACAGCCAACCGGTCAACTGTCCCAGGTGCGAATGGTACTGGCGCTTGCGTACACCGAACCACAACAGCCAGAAAATGAGGGCGGCACCGACGGTACCGAGTGTATAGCCGAGCCACGTACCCCCATTGGGCGGCACGGAAGGGTCGTGCAATGCGTAGGTGATTACCGAAAGACCGATTAGGGCCAAACTGTACTTAAGGTATTCGAAGCGCCGGTAGGCGAGGAAAGATACATGCATGGGCACGCCCTAATGCTTACCGCGATTAGTTCGCCGTTTTGCGGGTCATCGTCATAAGCTGCTCGGGGCTGACGCGGATAGCGGCCCCTGTCGGACAAGCCCGCACGCAGGCCGGGCCGCCCGTCAGATCCTTACACATGTCGCACTTGGTCGCGATCTTCTGTGCGCTCTTCCCGGTCTCGGCGACGATCTCATCACCCGGCCGGCGACCCTTACCGAAGAGCAGCCAGGAGAGCAGATTCACCGGTTTGGGCTTTTCCTTGACGGCCATCTGGATGACATCGTAGGGGCAGTTCTCTTCGCAGTTTCCGCAACCGATGCAGGTATCCTGGATATACACTTCACCATTGGGTGCACGATGGATGGCATCCGGCGGGCAGTCCTTCATGCAGTGGGGATGTTCGCAGTGGCGACAGGAGGTCGGCACATGAATGAAGGCGAAGGTCGGGCCGGCTTCGCGATCGAGGCGCGATGTGCCTTGATGGGTCTCCGCGCAGGCCTTCTCGCAGTTATCGCAACGCACGCAGAGTGACTCATCGATGAGCAGGACGTCGGTGGCTTCGCCGAGCCCTTGATTGACGAAAAACGATACCATATCGCCGGTGCCGCCCCCACGCACCTTGGCTGACTCGTTCGCCAACAGCTTGCGGGCGGTTTCCTCGAGCTTATTCCGTAACTTTGGCGATTTACCGAGCAGCGCTTTGAACGCTGTGCCGTCCAGGCGGATCGTTTCGGTAGCGATCGAAGCACGTACCGTTGCGAAGCGCCGGCTGTCCGTCAGCAAGGCCATCTCGCCCACGTAGTTACCGGCCGCGACATAGGAAAGCACGCACTCTCGCCCGCCGATGTCCCGCGATACCGTCACCGAGCCCTTGCGGATCAAATGCAGGCAGTCGCCCGGATCGCCTTCCTTGAATAAAACCGCGCCCGAATCGAACTGCTCGATACGCGCCGTGTGCACCAGATCATCAAGGGCCTCGAGGGGCACTTCCGGCGCGATTTGCGTTTGAATGGCCCGGCGTAAGAAGGTCTCATCGATAATGCGCCTGACAGCGGCAACGGAGTTGATTAACTTATTCATGGAACGGCGTGGAGTTTCTATCAAATAGCAGCTTTTCCCGGCGATCACCGTCGCGTTACGGCGCCTTCCCGAGATCAAGCTCATCTCCCCGAAGAACTCCCCCTGTCGCAAAGGAACCTTGTGTACTGAATCTTCGCTGTCACGCTGCACTTCAACGGCGCCGTGTAAGATACAAAAAAGCGTATTGGAGTAATCCTTATACCGGAACACGATGTCGCCGGGTTTCGGCGCCAATACTTGACTATCGAGCAAAAATTCGCGCAACTGTAAAGTGGTCAGCCCCGACAGCACGGGAATGTTGCGGGTGATCATGGCAAGCGCCACGCTGACGTTCGGCAACTGCGGCATGACCCGGAATTTCTCTCTCAACACCGGCTCATCGGCAGGCTCGATCGCTCGGCCCTCGATATATTCGATGACCTCATAACCCTGATTCATGGCCTGCTTGATGAGGGGATAGCCCGCCAGCGCGCCGATGACGTAAAGCCCCCGCACGTTCGATTCATAGCGATCGCTAAGTGCGGGGACGGCATTGGGATCCTTATTCGGGAAGGCAACGCCACACGACTCGACGAACTTGCGCGGGGGCGCCGCGCCGAGCCGCGCGATCACGCGATCGCAGGCTACGGCGGCCTCGCTTTCCGGGCTCTTCAGCACGATGACTCCGGGTTTGCTGCCGGGCGCCTCCACACTCTCCACCCGCAGCGGTGCGCTCTGGTACATGCATTGAATGCCCCCGGCATCGATAGCCCGGCGAACCGCTTTCAGATTTCCCTCCTTGGCGCGATTGAATTCGTCGCGTCGATTGACGATGATCACCGTGTTCTGACGCGCGAGGGCCAGCGCGTTTTCGATCGCGGAATCGCCGGCGCCGACGACCACGATTGTCTCGTCCGCGTAGTCTTCCGGATCGTCGAGCTGGTATTGCACGAACGACAGGTCCTCGCCGGGAACCCCGAGTTTGCGTAAATTACCCTGCAGGCCGATTGCCAATACGACGTTCTGAGCTTGGATCCGGTCGCCGTCTTGCAGCGTAAGCGCGAAGTTACCGTGTTCGCCGCTAAGCGCTTTGACTTCCGCGTTGTAACGTACGTTGATCCTCAAGCGCGTCGCCGTGTCCTCCCACACCGAGAGGGTCCGTTCACGCGTGCCCGCTTCGAAGGCGAGACTGCTGCGCAGCGGGAGCACTTCCGGCTCCGCCATCACGAACTTTCCCTTCTGGTAGCGTTGTACGGTGTTCGAGAGCTGCGGCGCGGCTTCCAGCAATACGTGGGACACCCCGAGGTCGGCCGCCCGACCCGCCGCGCTCAATCCGCCCGGACCCGAACCGATGATAGCGATCTTATAGCTGGAAGGCGGCATCGATGGAGGGCGCTTGATATTCCCGATCGACCAGGATTGACGGCGCTAAAACGCCCGCGCGAGCGACCGCAGCGTGGCTGCCATGCGTTCGGGTCGATATTCATCCGCATCCTGGAGCACGGCATAGAGGCTCCCCAGCGCCGTCTTGAGTCCGGTCTTCTCGGCAGGCGTCAATGATCCGCTTTGCTCGAGGACGCTTTTGATCGAAGCGATGGCCATCACCGCCTGCTCGGCCGCTCCGTAATCGTTATATTCACCGTCGCTGCCACGGCTCGCTATCATAGCGAGGATCGCCTTCATGTCCGCGCCTGAGAAACGGTGCTGCACGATTCCGAGCGCGCATTCCTCCCGTCAGCTCGCGGAGCCGGCTAACCGCTGCTTTGAGCGACGCTTTATCCTGCAAACTCGCTTTATGGAGGTTTTGTATTCCGCGCCGGTACTCGGCGCCGACATCCGGAGCGAGCTGTGTCGCAATGTGGCTCAAGATAATAAGATTCGCGTCGTTAAGGCGTGCCACACCGGGGCCGAGCCCACTCGTTAGCTGGCGCGGGCGCCAGCGCCGATCCGTCATGGAATGGTGACACGCATGGCAATCGTAGAACGCGAGCTCGGGCCAAGGGCCGGTGCTTTGATACTTCGCGCTCGCGAGCAGGTTGAGGAACTGCTCAACGGCCACCAATTGGCCGACCGCCCATACTTGCACCCCCGGCCAGACTTCTTTGCGCTTGCGATAGTCTTCATCCGTCTTGAAGTGCGGGGGCTGGATTTCGGTGAAGGTGTCGAGCTCGAAGCTGATACGTGGGTGTCCCGCGCCCATGATGCGATGGGTTGCAAACTTATCGGTAGTGCCCAAATGACACGATAAACAGAGTTTGGCGCGCGCCTCGGGTTGCTCCGTGGGATACATGCCGGCCGCGAGAGTCTCGGCGCGGGAATTTTCCCCCGACACGTGCGGGCCTAAATAGCGCTTCGAGCCGCCATGACAGGCTTCGCATCCTACGCCATCGGAGAGCTGGAAACGCTTGCCGCGCAGCTCGTCGGGAACGTTGTTCGCGTGACAATCGAGACAAACCCGCGCCGTATGCGCCGCTTCTAATCCTAGATTACGTGCTATGCGCTTCGACTGCTCATTCAACAATACCTTATAGGCCTGTGCATGCTGGTCCTTACGATGCCAAACCACGAACTCATTTTGCATGATCGCCGCGTTTTGGAAAGGCCGGGTCGCACCGTGACACGTACTACCGGCGCAGGTCACTATACCTAGATGCATATCGCTTCCGTGCTGAGGTAAGGGAAAGTCTTCCCCCGCTCCTTGGGATCCGTATAGCATCGAAAGGACGGCAACCAGGCGGATAGCGATGGGGGAGATCTGATGCATATTGGCGCTCTTTGGGTTGGTACCGCAACCAAGAATAGGGAATCTGGCGCGAATTCTCAATGCACTGTCTCGCTACCGATCCGCCTGGTTCGTTGTCACTTACTGTCGCATGTGCTTCCAGCCGCTATTCGGCAAACCCTATGGTCGGTACCGGCACGATCAATCTTCCGGTGAACCATTATCTTCTCCTGAAAGCTTTTTAGGTAGCTTTAGTCTCTTCCAATGCTAGATGAGCCTGAAGGTGGGGCTTATTTCTAACACAAGATGAGCCTGAACTAGGAGCGGGTAGCTGTTCATGATGGGAGGAT
>MUGK01000114.1 GCA_002007425.1 Chromatiales bacterium USCg_Taylor
GTCTATCGCGGCATCCCGTTCGCCGATGGCATACGAAAAAATGATGACCCCCTCAGAAAGGCCGCCTGAACTTATTTACACACTTCTTGACGGAAGCTCGGACTTTCTCACTCAAGCTGCGCGGCGGTTGGTCGCCGAATCAGGGCGTTTCGTAACTCCCAAGCATTCGCGGGATCGGGATCGGTGGCGAACTGGACTTCTTTCCCTTGGAGTGTCGCGATCGGCTGTCCGTCGAGGTACAGGATCCGATAAGAGGTCAACGCAGGCACGCGCTCGCCGGGTGTGATGATCCCGGCGAGGTTCAAGGGGTCCGCGCCGCTCACGGCGATTAAGCTCCCCGTTTTTTCCTCGCGCCGCACCTCGCGGAGCAGCCCCACGGCCTCGGGGAGGGCGTACTGTTCGCCGCTCATCGCATCCACGAACCGCCCCCCGCGGATCTCGCCGCGTGCTTCCAAGCGCCGATAAACCCGCACCAAATCGCGCCACGGAGGTAAGCTGGGCTCGCGCAGGGTCAAACGCCGGAAGACGACCCCATAGCGGCGGAGCAAAATCCAGGCGCATGCCTCCAGAGCGCCCGTAGGATCCTGCGTGAGCAAGGGATCCGGCGCAGGCGCTGTCCGCAAGCGTTTCTGCACCAGGACCCAGCGTCCCGCGGCGTGGTCATGCACCCAGCCCCGCCGTCGTGATCGCCGATAGCGGCCGCTGGCCGGGGCGAGCAGTAACCGCAAGCCGGCGAAGCTATCGCAGCTCACGATCCCCTTCACGACCAGCTCGGCGAGTGCCTGTTCCACCTGGGTCTTCAGGTAACCGAGCTCCGCGATCAAATCCTCGGTAAATAAAGCTCCCTGCCGGCGTAACGACTCGGCAGCCGCCTCCGCGTGCGGGCTCAGCTCGATGCTGCCGGAGTCGGCTGGCTCGGCCGGCCACTCGCGTTGGCGGGCCAAGAACGTGATCGGCGTGGAACGTAGGGGTCCCGCGGCGTTCCCGGCGGGCGGTGCGGCTGGGCGCCGGCGCCACGCCAGGCGTCCCGACAAGCACAGGCAATCGATCCATGCAGGATCGTAATCGCGGAGACGCGCGGGGAGGAGCTCTTCTTCCCAGCTCGCCGCGGCTGCCTCGAAGCCCTCGAGCCGTTCCAATACGGCCGGGAGGGCAGGCTCGCCGCTCAAGCGCGTTGCGGGATCGACATGCTGCCAGCGGAACAGAAAACGCAAAAAATCCGTCGCCGCGACAGGTTCGATCTCTTGGCGAAGCCGCTGTACGGTATAGCGGTGGATACGCGCGAGCAAGCGCCGTTCGCACCATTCCTCCCGATCCTGCCCGGTGAAGTCGCCGCGCAAGACATAGCCCTGGGATTCGAGGGTCAGCAGCGCGGTCCGTAGGGTTGGCTCCGCAAGCCCAAACTCCAAGGCAAGTGCGGCCGCTGTCGTGGGTCCTAGGACTTCGAGGCGACTGCGCAGCAATTCGACCAAGGCATCCTCCGCGGTCCAAGCCTTCGACGCATAATCCGCCGGTACCTGCAGGATCGGAGTGGCGGCGGCGCTGGGATGGAGCGCCAAAAGCTCGGGTAAGCGCTCCACGGCGACCCACGCCCGCCATTCCCCGAGGCATAAAACCGTTGCGCGCCTTTCCAACGTAAGTTGTTCCAGCAACAGGCCCCAGTCTCCCGCGTTCGCCGCTTCGCCAGCGGCGCCCCGGCGGCCCTCGAGCTCGGTGAAAAATCCGGCCGAGGTCAGCGCCTCGTGCAACTCGTCGGCCGTCGATGCGTCGGGCCATGCCTCGGCACATACGCGTTCGATGGCGCCGGGATCCAGTCGCCCCAGCCGCTCGGCGGACTCGATATCCAGCCAGCGGCGGCTGAGGATGGCTTGAGTGCGCCGTTCCTCCAAGGGCGCATCATCGAGAAAGGCATAGGGCCGCGCATTGAGGATCTCTTGGGCGAGCGGTGAGGGTTCGGTGAGATCGCGCGCAAGCAAGCGGATCCGTCCGGCTTCGATGGTTTTCAAGAGCGCTTCCAGCCCGTCGATGTCCATGGCGTCGGTGAGGCAATCGCTCAGCGTTTGCCGCACCAAGGGGTGGTCCGGGATCTCGCGCCGTCCGGACAGGTGCTCAAGACAGGCCACTTGATCGGGGAACACGAGCGCCAGGAGATCCTCCGCGCGCATGCGGTGCAAGCGTGGCGGGACCTTGCGTCCGCCCTGGGCGCGCGGGACGGCGAGGGAGATCGAAGCGTTCCAGCGCCAGCGCAAGGTGAACATCGGCGCATCGAGCAATGCCTGGGTCAAGACCTCGCGGATGCTGGCCGCGTTGAGATAGCCCCAAACGTCGGAGAGGGGAAAACTATGGGTCTCGCCGAGCGACAACACCACGGCGTCTTCCGTGGCCGCGGCCTGAAGCTCGAAGTTGAACTTGGCGCAGAAGCGTTTGCGTAGCGCCAGACCGAAGGCGCGATTGAGGCGCGCTCCGAACGCGGAGTGCAGGACCAACTGCATGCCGCCCGACTCATCGAAGAAGCGTTCCAGTACCAGCGTCTCCTGGGTCGGGAGCACGCCGAGCGCGGCGCGCGCGCTGGCCAGGTATTCAGCGAGCTGCAAGGTGGCGGGCTCGGTGAGTCCGCAGTGCAAGCGCAGCCAGCGGACGGCCTCCTCAATACCGCTCTCGACGAGCATCTGGTCGAGCAAGGCGCGAAGGCGGGATACGGCCTGTGATAAGGCGGCGGTCCGCCCGGGCGCCTCGCCCAGCCAAAAGGGAATG
This sequence comes from Chromatiales bacterium USCg_Taylor, assembly GCA_002007425.1. Taxonomy (GTDB): domain Bacteria; phylum Pseudomonadota; class Gammaproteobacteria; order JACCXJ01; family JACCXJ01; genus USCg-Taylor. The sequence goes on from MUGK01000114.1 coordinate 2,755, forward strand.
GTGGGCGGCTGGCCCCGGGCATCCTCCACCCGGACGATGCCGGTCTCCACGCGCAGGATCCGCCACGAGGTATTGCCGAGCTGGAAGATGTCGCCGGCCAGGCTTTCGATGGCGAAGTCCTCGTTGACCGTCCCGACGAAGGTGCCCGCCGGTTCTTGGCGCACTTCGTAGTCGGCGTTGTCGGGGATAGCTCCCCCGCAGGTCACGGCGACGAGACGGCTTCCGCGCCTAGCCCGCAACCGTCGCTGCACCGTGTCGCGATGGAGATAGGCGCCGCGCCGGCCCCGGCGCGTCGTGAACCCCTCGGACAGCATGCGGACAAGCTGCTGGAATTCAGCTCGGGCGAGGGCGCGGTAAGGGTAGGTGCGCAAAACCAGATCATAGAGCTGATCTTCATCCCAGTCTTCGTTGGCGACCATGGCCACGATCTGCTGCGCGAGCACATCAAGCGGCCCCGGCGGTACCTTACCCTGATCGAGATCGCCGCGGCGGACGGCTTCGAGCAGCGCCGCGCACTCCACCAGATCGTCGCGGCTCAATGGAAACAGCCGGCCCTTCGGAAGCGCCGAGAGCGCATGGCCGGAGCGTCCGACGCGCTGGAGGAGCCCCGCGATTGATCGCGGGCTGCTGAGCTGGCACACGAGATCCACGTCGCCCACGTCGATCCCGAGCTCGAGCGAAGCGGTCGCAACGAGCGCGCGCAGCGCCCCGGCCTTGAGCCGCTGCTCGGCTTCGAGCCTGTGCTCGCGCGCCATGCTGCCGTGATGAGCCGTAATTGCGTCCGTGCCAAGGCGTTCGCTCAGATGGCGCGCCACCCGCTCAGCCATGCGCCGGGTGTTGACGAATACCAAGGTCGTGCGGTGCTCGGTGATGAGTGCCGCGAGGCGGGCATAGACTTCCTCCCAGACCTCGTTTGACATCACCGCGCTGAGCGGTGACGCTGGGATCTCGATCCCGAGATCCCACGCCCGCTCATGACCCATGTCGATGATCGTGCATTGGCGATTGGCGTTCGCATCGCAACCGGCTAGAAAGCGCGCGACCTCGTCGATGGGGCGCTGTGTCGCCGAGAGACCGATGCGGGTGAGCGGCAAACCGGCAAGCGCGTCGAGCCGGGCGAGGCTGAGCGCCAGATGAGCCCCGCGCTTATTACTAAAGAGGGCGTGGATCTCATCGATGATGACCGTGCGGGCGGAGCGCAGCATGTCCCGGCCACCGACGCTCGTGAGTAAGATATAAAGCGATTCCGGGGTCGTCACCAGGATGTGGGGCGGGTGCTTACGCATCGCAACACGGCCGCGGCTCGGCGTATCGCCGGTACGAACGAAAGCACGGATGGTTGCCTCAACCCCGTAACCCTCGCGCAACAGCGATTGAATCCCTTGCAGCGGTTCTTGAAGATTCCGCTCGACGTCGTTGCTGAGCGCTTTCAGCGGCGACACATACACGATCTCCGTCCGATCGCCGAGTTGCCCGCGTTCAGCTTTGCGCACGAGCGTATCGATCGCCGCGAGAAACGCCGCCAGTGTCTTGCCCGAGCCTGTCGGGGCCGCGATTAGGGTATGGCGGTTTTCAAGAATCGCGGGCCAAGCGCGTCGTTGGCAAGGCGTCGGCTCGCGGAACCGGCCCTGAAACCAGTCGCGAACGACCGGATGAAATCGATCCAGGCTCAATGCGGGTGACCCTGCACGATTTCAAAAAGTCTCCGGAAATAAGCGGCTGCTCCCATCCAGATCTCCGGTGTCGCGATATTCCAGCGGTGGGATAGCTTCGTTCAATAGGCTGCCGTCAAGGACTCGACCCAATATGATCTCATGATCGCCGGCAGCGCACCGGCTCGCAACCACGCACTCGAAATACGCCAGGCATTCCGCCAAGACCGGTGCGCCGGTGCGTTTTTGTGACCAATCGATCCCTGCCAGCTTGTTCTCGCATCGTGGTTGAGCGAAATGGGCGGCGAGCGTCATCTGGTCTTGGTGCAGCACATTGACGGTGAATGCCCCGCTCGCGATCAAGAGGGGATACGATGAGTTCCGCGGGTTTATAGCGAGGGCGAGCAGGAGCGGATCAAAAGACGCCTGCATCACCCAGGCGGCGGTGAAGGCATTGCACTCGCTGCCGCGGGCGACGCCCACGACATAGACGCCGTGGGTAAGCTGGCGGAAAAGGTGTGCGATCGCGGACATGGGTTTTTCGACGTATGCTTGATCGTACCCCTGGTGTGGGAGCCGGTCGAGTAGGTTCCGGCGGCGGATCGCCACCGGCGCGGTGCTCATCGCAATCGAAGAAGCGGAGAATGCGCTCGTCGCCTACCGCCGCGCGCAGCTCCGCTCACGACCGTAGATCCACGCAAAAAGGCAAGTGGCTCTGCATCGCAAACATTCTCCTTTACTGGAAAAAAGACGCTAATGCGCTGTCATGGGCAAGCATCTTGCACAAGGAGCGTATCGGAGAGTGTCCCTAGGGAAGACTCCGGCGCCTCAGTCAACCCATAAGGTCGTTCCTATGACACAAGAAACATCAGGAAAGTATGCAAAACAGAATGCCATAGACCTCAGCCCGGCGGCATCCGCGTGGCTCACCTCCCTGCATGAGAAAGTCCGTCCGAAGCACTTACCCGAACAGTATCCACGCATCGTCAATCGCATGGTGGAACTTTGGCAACAGCCGGACTTGATGCGTACGTACTTCGAGGAAATCATGGTCAACACGCGCGGCAATCGCGCGGGTTTTCCGGCCGAGGTTGTGGTCGAGCTCGGATCGCTCAAACACCACTACAACCGCGTGCTATTCCCGATCAAAATCGATGTGTGGGAAAAAATCTGGTCGAAAATAGACTAAGTCGTGGATCGGGTCGAGCTGACGGGATTGCGCCCGTCAGCTCGACCCGATCGCGCGCTATTTGGGATGCTTCGTGGCATCAATGCTGGCGTAAACCAGCAAAGCAATGAATGCTAAAATAAAGATCGAGACGATAATATCCATTCTATAATCCCCGCAGACGCTCAATTTCACTCGCGATCCTTTTATGCAGAACCAGAATCCCCACGGCGATCATTATGATTGCAGCGATGTCAGAAACTACGAGCAGGAGCTTGGCATTCTCATAGTTCAAAACCAACCAGCCTATCAAACTGATGTCGGTCATCATGAGAATTCCGAGCCACAGTTTTAAATAGGCAACCTCCTTCAGCATATTCAGTTGTGACATACATACCGAATCCGCTTAGGCAAACGCATCGCGAAACAAAAACCGGGACGCCAAGCGTGCCTTCAATCTGTGTCTGGAAATACTCGGGCCAAACACCCGGTTCGTTTGGGTGGCTTGCCGGACTGCCTTGCATCTCGGGGTCGATGTGCGCCCGAAACAAATCCTGGTAAGCGGCTTGGCGCTCTCGGGCTAGCCGTGAGATATGCACGCACGGGATTGAGTTCAATATGCCGGTAAATAGGTGTGAGGAGATAGCGATCACCCTGGACCCGGCTTGCATGATACCGACCCTTGCTGCTCCGGCGGTAAGCGTGGTTTATGTACCGGACATAGTGCCCACCGAGCGTTTGCGTGACCTGGCTCGTCCCCTCCGCCGAGGATGGCGTCATCAACACATGGACATGATTAGTCATCAGCACATTGGTGTGAACGGAGAGTCGGTATTTTCGAGCGGCTTCGCCCAGGCATGCTAGCTGGACGCGCTAATCCTCCTTCGCATAGAAGCAGGCTTGCCGATTATTGCCCGGCTCGATGACGTGCTCGGGGATCTACGATAAAGAAAGCTGCGACAGACGGGCCATGCGCAAGTCCCTTTGCTGATTATTTTAAGCGGCAGATAGCGTATCATATTTCAAGTAGTTTTTTACTCTGACGTCGAACTGCCACCCCGAACTACCAATGAGACACCATCAGGAACAGCCGGTTTGCATTGGGAACACAGTATGACCCTCGATCTTACGTTCAAACAGGTCTGCGACCTCATCAAGAAGGACGGGAAGGAAGATCCAAAATTGATTGAGGCTGTGGACCACCTCCTTGGGTTCGCTCTGATCTGCTCACCTGTCATTTTCGGCCCGGAAGCAGCTGCGCTCCTGCCTACGCTGGCAGTGAAAAATGAGCTGGTAAAAATTGGCAAGGGAGTTTTCGAGAAACTTTCCAAGAAAAAGGATAACGACTACCTAGCCAGGCAAGAGCGTATGTAGATGGCCTATGGACTCCTTTGCTTCACAGCTTTCTTCGAGGCCTTGGATGAGCAGATTCCCGAAGCTCTCCGCAAAAAAATTGGGCTACTCAAAGGAGAGAAAGATTTCCTCGCTAAGGACGCGATGGCTAAAACCGCTGAGCAGGGGAAAGCGTCAGCGGACGTGTGCGAGTATGCGGATGCTCCACTCGCGTCCCTACCGCTCGCGTTCCCCCATCCAACGGAAACGCTAGATCAACAGGTTCAACGCCACGCCGATCTGTGGCAGCAAATGGGCGCAGGCTTTCTCAGTTTCATCCCGAAACTCGCCTTCTGGGAGCAAGCGGAAGAGAAGGAACAAGCCAAGATTCTGTCCGCGATCCAAAAAGTGCCCGAAGAAGCAAAAAAGTGCTTTGAGGCGCAATACTTCGAACTGGCCAGGCGCTTTGAAGACTTTGCTGTGTGGGCAAATCTCCAAGAGCACAAGAAAACTAAGGAAATGATTGGGGAGCTTTCTAAATATGTCAGACACCACGCAGCGCTTGCAAAGGCTGGAGACACTTTAATCGACATCGGTCTCGCAAATCTGCACGCTGCCGTCCTAGACATCCCGGAGACGCTCAGGATCAGCCAAGCGACGGACATTGTTGAAAGCTTGACTAAACACCATCAGGCGCGAGTTAACGACCCAATCATCGAGGACAAAGAAGAACCGCAGGACGATAAACCCCGCCTCTCGTTCCCCGCCGTTCGCGATGCCTTTATTCCCCAGTCTTTTCGGGTGCTACGGCAAACTGGTAAAGCACGGCGTTTGGAGGACGAAGCAACTTGGGAAGATTTGGCAAGACGAAATGACTTGGGCGCGTTCTTACTGAGTTATCTCAGCTCCCCTTACAGTGCCGAAAGCCCATTACTCATTCTAGGCCATCCGGGCAGCGGCAAATCGCTCCTGACAACCGTGTTGTCGTCCCAACTGATGTCGAAGCACTTCACGGTGATTCGAGTTCCACTGCGCGAAGTCAACGCGGAAGCAGGAGTTGTGGCGCAGATTGAAGAAGCAATTCGGCGGATTACGAATATTAACGTCGATTCCTGGGCTAGGCTAAGGAACCTCTGAACAAGTATCAAAAATGGTTGTGCAGCGTGTATAGGAATCGATTTCAGACGGAGACGCGGCCGTTAAGCCCGTTTTTCATCGCTC
>MUGK01000115.1 GCA_002007425.1 Chromatiales bacterium USCg_Taylor
GAAGCCCGTACCCAGTGTCATCTGTCTGCTCATTATCGTCCTCGGCTGTATTCGGTGCGCCTACCGATCAGATCGCGGACTTTTGCAGAGGTTCCTTAACTCGTTACCGAGGTTCTATATAGCACCAAGCTCACCGGCGCGACGATAGGAGCGCGCCGATGCAGCGCGCGGTTATGCGGCCTCGATTTCGACCAACTCGCTCGTTGACGAAGGATATGGAATAGGCTCTCCACCCTCCTTGATGTCAGCGAGATGCAGTTCGATGGCCTCTCGAATGAGGGTAAGAACCTCTTCCTTTGTTTCCCCGGCAGCGATACAACCGGGGAGGTCGGGCACGTACGCACCAAACGAAGTCGGTCCTTCTTCAACAACAACCAAGTAACGCATTCTTGATACTCCTACTTTTTGAGTCCGGCCTGTTCCAGTACATTGCTCAAAGTCCCGGGAGGCACATCGACGCTAGGCTTACCCGCAAACGTAGCCCGGATGAAATGCAATGCGGGTCCGGGGACAGTAGTGGTAGGTTGGGCATAAGCGCAGCGTTGCCCAACCTACCGGGGGACCGAGAGGCGATGCCGCCGCCGTTTATCGGACGCCGTGGCGAGTTCAGGCTTGAGAATGTCGGGCATGGGAAATACATGCCCGACTACGCGGCTGTTCAAAGAAGGCGGAACGGTAGCGCAGTCACCCCTTGCCCGAGCGGGAGTACGATGTCGCCGGTATGGAGCACGTATCCGTCTTGACGCACGTTGGATACCCGATCGCGAAATCGCTGGATATTTTGGGCCATCGCCGGTATAGGCGTGGCTGATGCCTTCACCTCGACGGGGACGAGACCCTTCGCAGTCTCCACGAGCACGTCCACTTCTTCGCCTGTCGCGGTGCGCCAGAAACTGATGCGCGGTTCTTCGCCGCGATGCCAGAACGACTTGAGGATCTCACTGACAATGACCGTTTCGGCGATCGCGCCAGCCATGGGGCCTGCAGCCGCATGCGCCGGGTCCTTGAGGCCGACGAGATGGCACAGGATACCGCTGTCGGTGAAATAGGCCTTGGGCGTTTTCACCAGCCGTTTTGTAACATTGGCAAAGTGAGGCCTGAGAATCACGATCTGATGCGATGCTTCGAGTACCAACACCCACGCCTTGACCGTATTGATTGCCAATCCGAGATCGCGACCGAGATCGGTGAGGTTCAGCAACTGAGCGCTGCGCGCGGCCAGCGCACGCACAAACATCTGAAACTGGGTCAGATCGCCCACTTGGCGCAGCGTCCTTACGTCGCGCTCAAGATAGGTCTGAACGTAACTCCCGAACCACAGAGAGCGGTCTCGATTCGGATCGGTCGCGAGCTCTGGATAACCACCGTCTAACGCGCATCGCCAAAACCAACCCGCCTCGGGCGGTGTTTCGGCGCGGATCCGCGAGGTCCTCTCCCAGTGTAGCGGTGCTCCCGGCCTACCTTCCCTCTCGCGCCTGGACAGCGGCAACAGCCTTAAAACCGCGGCCCGACCGGCAAGCGATTCGGCCACCTGCTGCATCAGCAGCAGGTTCTGTGAACCGCTTACGAGATATTGTCCTGTACGGGAGCGCTGCGCGTCGATGCGCTCCTTGATATAGGGCAACAGATCCGGCGCATACTGGATCTCGTCCAGGATAACCGGTGGCGCCCAGAGATCGAGAAACCCTCGGGGATCGGCCGCTGCTGCCGCCCGCGTGTCGGGCGGCTCCAGCGAGAGGTAGTTGTGACTTCGGGCGAAATGCTGCCGCAACAAGGTCGTCTTGCCGGATTGCCTCGGCCCGGTCAGTACCACCGCCGGGAACTCGCGTACCGCGCGGGTGAGGACGGGTTCGAGGGTGCGGGGGAGATACGTCCTGCCCATAGCGTGTAATTATGCATCCTAAATGCACGATTGCAAGCATCAGGCCGCGCGTTCACTGCGGGACGCGGTGGTCTCCGCCATGTGCCGGGCGTCACAATTCGGATAGAAGCAAGAGTAGGTTGGGCATAAGCGCAGCGTTGCCCAACCTTCCGGGGACCGAGGGGTGAGGCCACCGCCGTTTATCCGCGCCGTTGCCGGGTTCGAGCTTGGGAGTGTCGGGCATTGGAAAACATGCCCCGACCTACGCGTACTAATGTACGCCATCCTCTTCCCGAGCTAAGAACGGTTTCGGTTCGCATCGTCTACGCGACATCAAAGATCCACTGGATCAAAGTTGAGATCGCGCGCCGCGGCGAGCAGCCGTTTGTCATAGCTCGCGAGCTGCACGGGTTGACCCTGAGCCCGGAGGAACTCCATCGAGGCGAGGTGCAGCGCATCCAGGGTACGAACCGGGTGGGGGAACGGCTCTAAGGCCCTGGCCAGCACCGGCGGCGCAAGTTCCAGAAGGGCCACGTGGCCAATCAAGGTGCGGACGTATTCGCCGTGTGAGTGGGTGAGACCGCGGGCATGGACGCGGGTCCACAACTCATATTCCAGCAGGCGGCTGGAAACCAGCGTCTGTGTCCAAAGGCTTTCTGGCGGGGAGCGATCCTCTGCAAGGAGATGGGCCAGGGCCACCGAGGTATCGAGGTAGATCACCGCTCTTCGCGGTCCTCCGCCAATTCCTCCAGCAGTTGGTGGAAAGGCGCGATGGGCGCGTGGGGAGGGGGCCCCGCGGTCAGCAGGACAGGCGGGGTGATCCAGCCGCGGCGCACGGCTTCGGCAAGGATCGCATCCGCGAGTAACAGGCTTCTCCCCGCACTGGGTGGCACGAGCTCCGCCACCACGCGATCACGGTCGGTCACCAGCACCCGTTCTCCACCCGCCGCCAGACGGACATATTCACTGAGCTTATTCTTGAGGGTCTTGAGCCCGACGGCACGCATCGCGACATAGTAGCCCCCGGAGGCTACTTCAGCAAGAATAGGTTGCGTCCGCGTGGGCTTACCAGGGGAGCGCGGCGTCGGTCACCGCTAAGCGCCGTACCGCGATGTCGATAAATCCGCGGTCGCGCTCGCAGCCGGTGAACGTCCGTCCGAGCTGCAATGCCGCGACCCCGGCCGACCCGCTTCCCGCGAACGGGTCCAAGACACGGTCGCCCGGCCGGGTGCTGGCCCTGAGGCAGCGGTCGATGAGCGCAACCGGTTTCTGTGTAGGGTGTTTGCCATGCACTTTTTCGGCTCGGCCGACCGCGGGGATGCGCCAGACGTTTTTCATCTGCCGGCCGCCATTGTCCGACCGCATCGCGGCGTAGTTAAAGGTGTATCGGTGTGGGCTTCCCTTGGCGGCCTTGGTGGCCCAGAGCACGATCTCGGTGGCGTGAGTGAAGCAGCGGCGGCCGAGATTCGGTGGCGGATTGGGTTTTTCCCACACGATGTCATTGAGGATCCGAAATCCCTGTTCGAGCAGGGCCATGCCGACCGAGAGGTAGACGTGCAGCGTACCGCTGACCCAGATAGTGCCAGCGGGCTTCAAGGCCCGGTAGCAATCGCGTAACCAGGCACGGTTAAAATCGTGGTCTACCGTGAGTCCTTGGCTGCGATCCCAAGCGCCCTTGTCCACCGGCACGCGTTTGCCGGCCACACAAGTCGTCCCGCCGGTCGATAGAAAATAGGGCGGATCGGTCCAGATGCAATCGATGCTGCCATCCGGAATTTCCGTCATGATCTCCGAGCGGTCGCCATGATAGAGGAACGAGCGGTCATCGCGTGAACGCCAGGCGAGGCTGGCGGCGGCGGGCCTCGCGTCGAACCCCGCCTCAAACGGCCCGCTAGCCGCTGGTTCGCTCTTCATCCGGGGTCAATGCCTTGATGCTGATGGCGTGGATGTCGGTGCCGACGAGGCCACCCAGGGCAGAATAAACGGCGCGGTGGCGGGCAATGGGCGCGAGGCCCCGGAATCGCTCCGAGACGATCGTGACCGTATAGTGGCCGCCTCCGCTAGCGGCGCCCGCATGCCCGAGATGATGTTCGGACTCGTCGTCGATCTCAAGCCGCACGGGATCGAGTGCAGCATGCAGACACTGGCGCACGCGCGTGATCCGATCTTGACCGTGACGTGTTGATAGACTCCCGCAGCCACATAGGGATCTTCCTTAGCCCAGGTCTCCGCCTCTTCGAGCGAGGCGAATTCCGCCACGATCAAGCTGCCGGTAAATCCGGCCGGACCGGGATCCTCGCTATCAATCGCCGGGTGCGGGCCGGCGATGAGGACACGCCCTTGATCCAGCAAGAACTGCAAGCGCGCGATGTGCGCCGCGCGGGCGCTTGCACGTTTGTCGAGACTGTCCTTTGCATCGTCACCGATGATAGCGTAATACACTGCTAGCGCTCCTTGCCGTGTAAGGAATCCGCTTGGCGCGTGAGGTACAGGGCTTGTAAGAACACAAACACCAAGGTGAGGCCTAACATTCCGAAAAGCTTAAAGTTGACCCAGACTTCGGTCGCGAAGTTGAAAGCCACATAGAGGTTGGCGGTCCCTAAGGCTAAAAAGAATATCACCCAACTCAAATTGACGCGCGTCCAGACGGCCTCGGGTAGATTCATATGCCCCGCCATCATGCGCTGCGTCAGGTTCTTGCTCCCGATAAACTCGCTGCCGAGAAAGGCCATCGCGAACAGCCAGTTGACCGCCGTCGGCTTCCATTTGATAAAGCGTTCGTCTTGTAAAAGCAGCGTGGCGCCGCCGAGGATCACGATGAGCGCGAGCGTGACCAGCAGCATGGGTTGCACGCGGCGGTGCTTAATCCAGGTATAGAGTACCTGAATGAGCGTGGCCACAATGGCGGCCGCGGTCGCGGTCAAAACCCCTTGGTGAGGGTCATCGGCCAGCTTGAAGACCGTGAAAAACACGATGACGGGAAATAGATCAAAGAGGAGTTTCATAGGTCGTGGGAAATGAGTACTCGCATAATCATAAAGGAAACTCCCCGGCGACTCTATTCGTCGATGTCGGATCCGTGAAACAATAGCGTGAGTATTCGTTCGCGGGGTCGAATGAGTGGTTGACGACGATCAAATAGGGAGGAATCCATGTGTCGGCCGGCTAGGCCGCCCCTCCCGGGCCCGAAGCACGTGCTGCCTGCTGGCCACGGGCCAAGAGCTGGTCCGTGAGCCCTAGCCTGGAACGCCGTGTCTTGTCGGGGATGCGCCCGACCGGGATGCTGCACCTTGGGCATTATCACGGGGTCTTGAAGAACTGGGTCGAGTTACAGCACCAATACGAATGCTTCTTTTTCGTCGCTGACTGGCATGCGTTGACGACCGAGTATGAGAACCCAAGCGGCATCGCGGATTCGGTTTGGGATCTGATAATCGACTGGCTCGCCGTAGGCATCAATCCGGGGGAGGCAACGCTGTTCGTCCAGTCGCGGGTGCCCGAGCACGCGGAGTTGACTCTGCTGCTGTCAATGATTACGCCTCTCGGTTGGCTCGAGCGCGTTCCCACGTATAAAGACCAGCAAGAAAAGCTCAAGGACAAGGACCTCGCCACCTTCGGGTTTCTCGGCTATCCGTTGCTGCAAACCGCCGACATATTAATCTATAAAGCGGGCCATGTTCCTGTCGGTGAAGATCAAGTGGCCCATATTGAATTTGCGCGCGAGGTGGCGCGGCGGTTCAACTATCTCTACGGACGAGAGCCGGATTTCAAGGAAAAGGTGGAGGAAGCCGCGCGCAAGATGGGGAAGAAGGGCGCCAAGCTGTACTTCGATCTGCGCAAGCGTTTTCAAGAGCGAGGGGACAACGAGGCACTGGCCACGGCCCGGGCCTATCTGGAATCGCAACATAACATCGCCCTCGGTGATCGCGAGCGCTTGTTGGGTTATCTTGAAGGCAGCGGCCGGGTGATATTACCCGAGCCGCAAGCACTGCTCAGCCCGGAATCCAAAATGCCGGGCCTCGATGGGGAGAAAATGTCCAAGTCCTACGGGAATACCATTGGCCTGCGCGAAGCCCCGGATTCCATCGTGCAAAAGCTCAAGACCATGCGCACCGATCCGGCGCGGGTGCGCAGGCAAGACCCCGGCGATCCCGACAAGTGTCCGGTATGGCAGTTTCACTCCGTCTACTCGGGCGATGAGGTCAAGGCCTGGGTCCAGGATGGATGCCGTAACGCCGGGATCGGCTGCCTGGAATGCAAGCAACCGGTGATTGATACCATACTCGCGGAGCTCGCACCGATTCGGGAACGCGCCGAGGAGTATGTCAAGGATCCCGATACGGTGCGGGCCATCGTCGCCGAAGGTTGCGAGGCGGCACGCGATGTTGCGCGTGACACCATCGCAGAGGTGCGCGAGGCGATGGCCGTGGTGTACCGTTAATCGTCCGTGAACAGCATGATGGCGCCCGATTCGAGCGCGGAGACCGCGAGCGGCATCGTGCTTCGCGGCGCGCGAGACGCCCCAATCGCGATGGTGCGCGGGCAGCCTGTCACCGAGTTACCGACCGATCTTTATATTCCGCCGGATGCCTTGGAGGTCTTTCTGGAAGCCTTCGAGGGCCCGCTCGATCTCCTGCTGTATCTGATTAAACGCCAGAACCTTGACATTCTGGATATCCCGATCGCGCCCATCACGGAACAATACCTACGCTACATCGATCTCATGGTGGTGGTGAAGCTGGAATTGGCCGCCGAGTACTTGGTAATGGCGGCGGTCTTGGCCGAGATTAAATCACGCATGTTGCTGCCGAAGCCGGCGCCGAACGAGGAAGAAAGCACAGATCCACGCGCCGAGCTCATGCGGCGTCTGCAAGAATATGAACGCTATAAGCGCGCCGCCGAAGACCTCGATGCGCTGCCCCGTTTGGAGCGCGATCTGTACCTCGTTACCCCCGACATCGCCGATCGCCAGACGCTGCAGCGTCCCTTGGCGGTTGACCTCGACACGCTGCGGAGGGTCTTTTTCGAGGTGCTGGCGCGGGCGCAATTATTTTCCCATCACCACGTTCAGCGCGAGCCCTTATCGGTGCGCGAGCGCATGGTGATGGTGCTCGATCGGGTCGCGGGATGCGAGTTCATGGAATTCACCCAGCTATTTTCGCGCGCGGAAGGACGCATGGGGGCGGTGGTGACGTTTCTTGCCATCCTGGAGCTGATGAAAGAGTCGCTGATCGATATCGTTCAATCGGAGCCGCTGGCGCCGGTCTACGTCAAAGCCGCGGCATGAGAGCCTATGAATAAATCTACAGCGCAGCCCGCCCGCATCGTTGCGCGGTGCTCGGAATCCTCGTGTATTTCCACATACACTGCGGTTGCTCGTCCCATCCTTGGGACTCTCCCCTTCGGGGCTTGCGCTCCGTTTCGCTCCCGGCGAAACGGTCCTGCGCGCCGTGCGCCTCGCGGGCGGGCGTGCTCGCTACGATTTCTCCCCAAGCTCCGAGCTCTGTGAACGCTCAGGCGATCAAGGACATCGTCGAGGCGGCGCTGATGGCTTCCGATCAGCCGCTGACGGTTGAGCGGCTGATGGCACTGTTCGAGCCGGACGGCCCGCCCGATTCCCTGCGGGACGATATCGAGCGCGCGCTCGCCGCGCTCGCGGAGGATTATGCCGGACGCGGCATTGAGATAATCCGGGTGGCGCGTGGGTACCGGGTTCACACACGCGCGGGCCTATCGACCTGGATCAATCGCCTGTGGGAAGAGCGTCCGCCGCGTTATTCGCGCGCGCTTCTCGAAACGCTGGCGATCATCGCCTACCGGCAACCGATCACGCGCGGGGAGATTGAGGCGCTCCGCGGGGTCGCGGTCAGCACCGGGATCCTGAAGACCATGCTTGAACGGGAATGGGTGCGCATGGCGGGCCATCGCGATGTCCCGGGGCGGCCCGCCGTTTACGCCACGACCCCGCAGTTTTTAGAGTACTTCAATCTCAGGCACCTCTCGGAATTACCCCTGCTTGGCGAGCCCACCGGCTCTGAGCAGCTACCGTTGGCACTCACAATCGAGGCGGAATTGGAGCCAGAAACGGCGGAATGATTCAGCGCTAGGGGCCGGGATCGTATGGTTGAATCGCAAGCGCGCCGGAGAAAGCATACCGTGAAGGCCCCGCCATGCCGGACGCGCACAACCGCCGAAGCGCCGCCCGAGCGCGTGCAGAAGGCGCTCGCGCGCGCGGGTTTGGGATCGCGGCGCCTCATCGAGACGTGGATTGCCGCGGGGCGTGTCCACATCAACGGGCGGATCGCCCAACCGGGCGACCGCGCCGGCCCAAGCGACGAGATTCGTATTGATGGGCAAACCGTTCCCGCCGCCAGCCGTGCTCCGCCAAGGCGCCGAGTCATCGCCTACTATAAACCCGCGGGTGTCCTCTGCAGCACCCGCGATGAGCGCGGGGACCGTCCCACGGTCTTCGAGCGCCTGCCCGAAGCCGGGCATTGGATCAGCATCGGCCGCTTGGATCTCAATTCGAGCGGCCTCCTGCTATTTACCAACGACGGGGCCTTAGCGCACCGCCTGATGCATCCGTCCTTCGGGCTGGAACGCGAATATGCCGTCCGGGTGCTCGGCGCTGTCGATGGGGGGCCACTGGAGCGCCTCACGCAAGGTATCGAGCTCGATGATGGCTGGGCCCGCTTTGCGTCGGTAACCGCCGCCGGCGGTCAGGGATCCAACCGCTGGTTTCACGTGGTCCTACCCGAAGGCCGCAAGCGCGAGGTCCGCCGCTTGTGGGAATCGCAGGGGCTGATTGTGAGCCGCCTCATCCGGATCCGCTATGGCAACATCCGGCTGCCGCCTGATAAGCAAGCGGGCGAGTGGTGGGAGATCGATGGGCGCGAGGTCGAGCGGCTTTTGGAAAGTTAACGCTCCGGGCACACGGATTCGGCATTCGCCAAGCCCATGCTTCCCTCGATCTCGAGCGGCAATGCACTGCGGCAAGTATCGCCTCGCAGGAACAGGCAGCGCGGTACCCATCCGAGCCGATCGGCAAGCGCGATGGACGGAAGGTGTTCAGCCTCATGCTCCGCGGCTGACGCCGCGTTTCCTTTCCTCTCTTGGAGGAAATTTGCTCGCCTCTTGTCATTGTGAAACTTTAGTGCGATAGTTAACACGCTAGAGTTCTAGCTATCAGGATATCCTGGTATCCAATGGTACGCAGAAAGCCTGGGTCAAAGACCACAGCTCGCACGCGGGCCGACGGCCGCAGGCCACTCCTTGTTTATCTCGATCAAGAGATTATTAAACAGCTGAAAAAAGCGGCCTTAGACCAGGAGAGGACCGCGTACGAAATTACCGAAGAAGCAGTCCGCGAGTGGTTAGCTACTCACAGAGTGAGCCCCAAAAGTAAGGTTGACTAAGGGAAGTGCAAACGTGCTGCTAGGCAACTTGGCTAGTTATGCCTGACTCTCCACGCCGCTCGATGCTTGACCTGCCCGCCTCCGTCCAAGCTGCACTAGTTGCCGGCGCGCGTGATTCCGAGCCAGTCCGGGGTCTGACACATGGATATTACAAGTATCCCGCCCGTTTCAGCCCCAGGTTTGCGCGCGCGGCAATCGAGACATTCACGCGGCCAGCCGATCTGGTGCTCGACAATCACGTTGGAGGCGGTACAACCCTCGTAGAAGCGCTAGCGCTAGGGCGACATGCGATCGGCGTCGACATAAGCACGCTCGCCGAGTTCGTGGCTACCGTGAAGACCACAGTGTTCGACGAGACTGAGATTGATCGCATTGAGGCGTGGGCCTGCCGCCTTGCGAACGCGGTGCACGTGCGCAAGTCGTCGATCCATTTCGCTGACTACGCCGAACTTGGATATTACAAGCATCTTAGTCATCCCTCCCGCTGGCGATTGCGAAAAGCCATCGAACAAGCCCTCGGAAGCGCGATGCGGCTTGGCTCGCCGCGGCTCGAGTTCTTCGGTCGCTGCGTCGTTTTACGGACGGCGCAATGGGCGCTCGATGGCCGTAAGAACCTTCCCTCGCTCGACAGCTTCCGCGATATGCTGACCGAGAACGCAAAGGAGATGCTCTCAGGTGCACGCCAGCTTTCTGCGGCGGTTAAGGGATATTCTCACTTGCCTACAGTTCGTGTCATTAACCGCTCTGCAGCCGGACTTGAGCACGATGACGGCTTGGCACATTTGCAATCGCCTAGGCTGGTCGTGACGTCACCGCCGTACCCTGGCGTGCACGTGCTTTATCACCGCTGGCAAGTTGACGGCCGCAAGGAGGCGCCGCTGCCCTTCATGATCGCCAACAAGTTCGATGGAGCGGGCAGCAGCTACTACACCATGGGCGATCGGAAATACCCGGAGCTCAAGACCCATTTCGATAGCATCCGCGCTAGCATGTCATCGGTTGCGGCGCTCGCGGACAAGGACACGATCATCGTGCAGATGGTCGCGTTCTCGGATATCTCCTGGCAACTCAAGCGCTATCTCGAAACCATGGAGGAGGCCAGGCTATCGGAGGTCTTCCTCCCGATGCTGCAGGGCGAGAGAGACGGCAGGCTATGGCGCACCGTCCCAGGCCGCCGCTGGTATTCGGACCAGCGCGGTGATACACCGGGCAGCCAAGAAGTCGTACTCATCCACCGCAAGCGGGGCACTACACCTATGCAGCCTCGCCGGCGATTGCGGATAGGTGTTCATAGTCACCCGTAATACGTGACAAGCTGTCGACGAGCGGTAGCAGAAACGGTGCAATCGCACTCGTCACTTCCGCTACCATATCTCGCACGTCCAGCCGCTCCTGTTTTTCATCCTCGTCATCCGTCTCGGCCTCGTGCATCCGCTTCCGGGCTTCCAGGTCGTAGCGGATGAGTGCAAGAGTGAGGAGCGTCATCCCGAATTTGTAGCGGTCGCGGATCTCACGCACCTTCCGTGGCTTGTCCTTGGCAGATTGGTCGATGAAGACGTTGTTCATGTTGATGACGTAATCGAACACCGCCGAGTCCTCGTCGGCGCCGGGTGGTCGCTTGATCCGCATCGCCGTGAACCTGTCGAAGTGTGGATCCTGCGCAGTCCAGTCTTTCTCCCATACCTCCACCGGGTTCGGTACGTCGAGACGGGTATCGTTTTGCGCATCCTTGCCAGCCTCGCTACCTGGTTTGTCCGGCTTGGGTGCTGGTGGCGGCGTGGGCCGCCGCGGTCGCTGCTTGCGCTCAGCCTTAACCGAAAGCATGAAACGGTTGCGAAATGGCTCGATGCGGCTCGGGTCCATGACCTGCACTTCGTAAACAAGCGTGTCGCCGATTCCGGCGTCCGACGGCAGGGACAACGAGAGGCTTGCATTGCCTTCGAACAAATGTGGCGAGCGCCAATTTTTCGCGGGCCTGAGCTCGTCGGCGATCACCTGGAACAGCTTGAGCTCGCCCGGCTCGTCGTCGCGCCGAAAGTAGTCGTTCTCGGCGTCGGTCACAAAGGCGATGCGCGTCTGCGAGTTGATGTTGGCTTCGCGTTGGTACTCCTTGCCCGGCTCACGATCGCGAAACTGGAACTTTGTGGGAAAGCGTACGCCATCCCACGGCCTCTCGATCGCCTTCACCGCGTGCGGCTTGAAAGGGTTGACGATGCGAAAGCCTGGCCCAAGCACCTGTTCCAGCAGCGGGTGCTTTTTAACCATGTCCTCGACGAACTTCTCAAACGTCTCCGACACCTCGGGGTTCTCGGAGAGCTCGCCCTTGCGGCGCGCCATCGCGATCTGTTCGAGCTCATTGTGGTGGCGCAGCTTCTCCTCGATCTCCCGTTCGAGGCGGAACTTTAGGTCGCCGTGCCGCAAGTTTTCGCGATTTGGCATGAACAAGCGTTCGTGCGCGCGCACGCTGATCGCGCTGCAGTCGATGAACACCAGTAGCGAATCCCACAGGTAGTCCTGCCTCACCGCCTTGCGGCGGAAGAAATCTTTGCTGAAGAAGGCTTGACACTGTCCGTTGTAGGTGAAGACGATGCCTTCGTCCTTGCGGTAGTTTTCGGCAGGGTTTTTCTTCTCGTCCTTGCCCTGTTTGCGAAACAGGTAGATGCGGCCGCTGAACTTCTCGCCGCCGATGTCCATGTCGAATTTGTCGAACCACTCGACGTTCTGCCGCTTCGGGTTCTTGCGATCCTCCTCGAGGGTATAGACCTTCCAGTTGCATAAATTCTGGGGGTAAGCGGCGGGAAATGGCGTCGGACATAGGGTTTAGTGAGTTTTTTGCTTTTCGCTGGATATCACCGTGGG
>MUGK01000116.1 GCA_002007425.1 Chromatiales bacterium USCg_Taylor
TGATTGCGCCGATTGCGATGGAAGAGGGGGTGAGGTTTGCGATCCGCGAAGGGGGCCGCACCGTCGGGGCCGGCGTCGTCGCTAAGGTCGTCGAGTAGCGCGCTACCGCACGCCATCTTTATGGGCAGAGGTTACGTCGTCGGAAAAAATAGAGGACCTTATCGGAACCTAGCACGACCTAGGCTTTTTAACGGTATAGGCCAGTAGCTCAATTGGCAGAGCGGCGGTCTCCAAAACCGCAGGTTGGGGGTTCGAGTCCCTCCTGGCCTGCAATTGCGTGCAGGGTGGAAGCTACGACGCGTCGGCGGCGCACCTAATATGTTAAATCCAAAGGCAGAAGTTCAAGAACGTAAGGGCGACGTCTTTAGACTCGCTCTGGCCCTGTTGCTGGTCACCGGCGCCATGGGCGCGTTTTATTTCTACAGCAACCAGTCATTACTGTTACGGGTCGTCGGGCTCTTGGCCGTGGCCGGTGTCGCGGGGGCGCTGGCGCTGCAGACGGCGCAGGGGCGCGATGTCTGGGGATTCTTCAAGGAGGCTCAGATCGAGGTGCGCAAGGTCGTATGGCCGACGCGCCAGGAAACCACCCGCATGACCCTAATCGTCATCGCCATGGTCATCGCGATGGCGGCCATCCTTTGGCTGCTTGATACCCTGCTTGCGTGGTTGGTGCAGTGGCTTACCGGAGCGAGAGGCTGATGGCATGACGCTGCGTTGGTATGTCGTGCACGCCTATTCGGGGTCCGAGAACCAAGTGAAGCGCTCGTTGCACGAGCGCATCCAACGCAGTGGCTTGCAACAAAAGTTCGGCGACATCTTGGTGCCAACCGAGGAGGTCGTGGAGTTGCGGGATGGACAGAAACGCAAGACGGACCGCAAGTTTTTTCCGGGTTATGTCTTGGTTCAGATGGAAATGGACGAGGACACCTGGCACCTGGTAAGAGAGGTGCCGAAGGTAATGGGTTTCATCGGTGGAAGCGGCGATCGGCCCGCGCCGATCACGGATCAGGAAGCCGAAAAAATCTTGCATCGCATGCAGGAAGGCACCGACAAGCCGCGGCCAAAGGTATTGTTCGAGGTGGGCGAGGTGGTGCGGGTTAAGGAAGGGCCGTTCACCGATTTCAGCGGTGTGGTCGAAGAAGTGAACTACGAAAAAAACCGCTTACGCGTGGCGGTGTTAATCTTCGGCCGCGCGACGCCGGTGGAGCTGGAGTTTAGTCAGGTCGAGAAGGAATGACGGAGCGTAATGGTCTAGGCAACAGGATGCTTACTCAAGAGAGGCACACGTGGCAAAGAAAATACAAGCGTACGTAAAGCTGCAAGTCCCCGCGGGCAAGGCAAATCCGAGCCCGCCGGTTGGGCCGGCCCTGGGCCAGCACGGTGTGAATATCATGGAGTTCTGCAAGGCCTTCAACGCCCATACACAAGGGCTCGAGCCGGGATTGCCGACTCCGGTGGTTATCACTGTCTTCGTGGACCGGAGTTTTACGTTTATTACCAAGACCCCGCCCGCAGCGGTGCTGCTGCGCAAGGCCTTGGGACTCGAAAAAGGCAGCAGCACCCCGAACAGCAACAAGATCGGACGGGTCACGCGGGCGCAGCTCGAAACGATCGCCAAGACCAAGGAACCGGATTTGACGGCGGCGAGCTTCGATGCGGCTATGCGCACCATCGCCGGTACCGCGCGCAGCATGGGTATTGAAGTCGAGGGAGTTTAGTCATGGCCAAGCTCAGTAAACGAGGGAAAGCGGCGCGGGAAAAGGTCGTCGCGGGTCAACAGTACGCCGTGGATGAGGGCCTGCGGCTCCTAAAAGAGATCGCCTCGGCGAAGTTCGATGAATCGGTCGAAGTGGCGATCAATCTGGGTATCGACGCGCGCAAATCGGACCAGTCGGTGCGGGGCGCCATCGTCTTGCCTCATGGCACCGGAAAGCAGGTGCGGGTCGCCGTGTTCGCCGAGGGTGCCAAGGCCGAGGCGGCGCGCGTCGCGGGCGCCGACATCGTGGGACTCCAAGATCTGGCCCAACAAGTAAACGCGGGTCAGATCGATTTCGATGTGGCCGTCGCCGCGCCCGAGAGCATGGCCATCGTGGGTCAACTCGGTAAAATCCTGGGACCGCGCGGCCTGATGCCGAATCCCAAGGTCGGCACTGTCACCCCGGATGTGGCTACGGCGGTAAGAAACGCGAAAGCCGGACAAGTGCGCTTCAAGAGCGATAAATCCGGTATAGTCCATTGCTGTATCGGCAAGGTTTCGTTTGAGGCTGGCGCCCTGCAGGAGAACCTGGCGACGATTGTCGCGGCCCTCAACAAGGCCAAGCCGGCGGCAGCGAAAGGTATTTACCTGAAGAAGGTGAGCGTCGCCAGCACCATGGGGCCGGGGATCCAGTTGGATCGAGTCAGCATCGCCGGGACCTAGGCCGTGCGAGGCGCTAGAGTCCTGGGTAAGACCCCAGTCTACGAGACGATGACTGACTTGGTGATTTAGCCAGTCCGCTGGCGATCTACGAGAGTCGGGCAGTGTCTAAAACAGGAGGGCAGCTGTGAGGCTTAATTTGGAAGCAAAGCAGGCTATCGTGGCCGAGGTAGCGGAAGTCGCGCGTAATGCTCATTCTGCAGTCGCCGCCGAATACGCGGGATTATCGGTCGCACAAATGACGGACTTGCGCAACGCGGCGCGCAAAGCGGGGGTTTATTTACGCGTGGTGAGAAACACGCTAGCGCGCAGGGGCGTGTCCGACACCCAATTTTCGTGCATGGGTGAAGGTTTGGTGGGACCGCTGGTATTGGCGTTCGCGGGCGAGGATCCCGGGGCTGCCGCACGAGTGATCGACGAGTTCGCGAAAAGAAACGATAAACTCGTCGTGCGATTGGTCGCGCTCGGCGGAAAGCTGCTCGATCCGGGCGCCATCAAGGCGGTTGCGAGCCTCCCGACGCGGGCAGAGGCTATCAGCCGTCTGATGGCGGTCATGCAGGCTCCGGTAGCCAAGCTTGTGCGGACGCTAGCCGAACCGCATACGCGCTTGGTGCGCGTGCTGGCGGTGGTAGGCGATCAAAAACAAGCGGCTTAATTCATCGTCACAGGCATTTTTTGGTTAGGAGGCTTAGCTATCATGGCAGTGTCAAAAGTAGAGATCTTGGAGGCCATTTCCAAGATGACGGTTCTCGAAGTGGTGGATCTTGTTGAGGCTATGGAAGAAAAGTTCGGGGTGTCGGCCGCGGTCGCGGTCGCGCCGGCGGCCGCCGGCGCCGGAGGGGCACCGGCGGCGGTGGAAGAGCAGACCGAGTTCACCGTGCTGATGACGAGCTTTGGAGAAAACAAAGTTGGCGTGATCAAGACGGTGCGCGCGATTACCGGCCTTGGACTTAAAGAAGCTAAAGATCTGGTCGAAGGCGTGCCCTCGGCGGTCAAAGAAGCGGTGCCGAAGGAGGAAGCGGAAACCATCAAGAAGCAACTCCAAGAGGCGGGTGCGACGGTCGAGGTCAAGTAACAGCACGCACTTCGGTTGCCTGCTCAGAGTTTGTGAAAGAACCGTCGCGAGCGAAGAGAGGTCGCGTTTCGCCGGGAGCGAAACGGCGCATACGCCCCGAAGGGGCGAGCCTCAAGGACGAGGCGAGCAACCAGAGTGTATGTTGATATACATGAGGATTCCGAGCACCGCCGGAACGCGACATCCCGAGCGCAGCAGGTTTTTCACAAACTCTCACGCCCATGCGGTTGGTGACGCAAGTCACCGCCCGTGCTGTAACCCTTTAGAACGCGGATATTAACGATGGCCTATTCGTACACAGAGAAAAAGCGTATTCGTAAGGATTTCGGTAAGCGGCCAAGCATACTCGAAGTTCCCTATTTGCTGACGACGCAAATCGATTCCTACCGGGATTTCCTGCAAGCCGATAGCGCCCAAGAAGCGCGCGTAGACAGGGGCTTGCATGCCGCGTTTACATCGGTCTTTCCGATCGTGAGCTACTCCGGAAACGCGCTGCTCGAATATGTCAGCTACCGCCTCGGTACACCTATATTCGATGTGAAGGAATGTCAGGTGCGAGGGCTCACCTATGCCGCGGCATTGCGAGTGAAGGTCAGGCTCGTTATCCATGACAAGGAGTCGGGCGCGGCACGCACCGTCAAGGATATCAAGGAGCAAGAAGTTTACGTGGGCGAATTGCCGCTCATGACCGGCAACGGCACCTTCGTCATCAACGGCACCGAGCGCGTCATCGTGTCACAGTTACATCGATCGCCCGGTGTCTTTTTCGAGCACGATAAAGGCAAGACGCATTCCTCGGGTAAATTGCTGTTCTCGGCGCGGGTCATCCCCTATCGGGGTTCGTGGCTCGATTTCGAGTTCGATCCCAAGGACTATCTGTTCGTGCGCATCGATAGGCGCAGGAAAATCCCGGCGACTATCCTACTGCGCGCTCTCGGTTACTCCTCCGCGGAAATCCTCGACGCTTTCTTTGAAAAGATGGTCTTTGAGATCGGTAAACGCACGATCAAAATGGAGCTCACCGCGGAACGGCTGCGGGGCGAGACGCTGGCCTTCGATATCAAGGATGATCATGATCAGATTCTGGTCGAGAAGGACCGGCGTATCACAGTTCGCCACGTCAATGCTCTCAAGAAGGCGGGACTAAAGCACATCGTGGTGCCACGCGATTACCTGCTCGGAAAGGTGCTGGTCAGCGATGTGGTGGATTCCACTACCGGGGAGATCGTCGCACAAGCCAATGACCCGGTCACCCACGAATTCTTGGAAAAATGCAGCGCCTGCGGCCTTACGTCCATCACCACGATCTATACCAACGATTTGGACCGCGGGTCTTACATCTCCGACACCTTGCGTGTCGATCCGACGCGCTCCGCGGCGGAGGCGCAGGTGGAAATCTACCGCATGATGCGTCCCGGCGAACCGCCGACACGGGAAGGCGCCGATAGTCTGTTTAAGAACTTGTTTTTCAGCCCTGCCCGCTATGATTTATCCGCGGTGGGCCGCATGAAATTCAATCGGCGGGTCGGGCGCGCGGAGCCGGAGGGAGCAAGCGTTCTGTCGAAGGAAGACATTATCGATGTGCTCAGGGTGTTAATCGAAATCCGTAACGGAAACGGAACCGTCGATGACATCGACCACCTTGGAAATAGGCGTGTGCGTAGCGTGGGCGAAATGGTCGAAAACCAGTTTCGCATCGGCTTGGTGCGGGTCGAGCGGGCAGTCAGGGAGCGCTTGAGTCTTGCGGAGTCGGAAGGGACCATGCCGCAGGAGCTCATCAACGCGAAACCGGTGTCGGCGGTCATCAAGGAGTTTTTCGGCTCGAGTCAGTTGTCGCAATTCATGGATCAGAACAACCCGCTGTCGGAGGTCACGCACAAACGCCGCATCTCCGCGCTCGGTCCCGGGGGACTTACCCGCGAGCGGGCAGGTTTCGAGGTGCGCGATGTGCACCCCACCCATTATGGCCGGGTGTGTCCGATCGAGACCCCGGAAGGACCGAATATCGGTTTGATTAATTCGCTCGCGGTGTACGCGCGGACTAACCGTTACGGTTTCCTCGAGACGCCCTACCGAAAAGTCGCGGACAGCAAGGTGACGACCGAGGTGGAATACCTGTCCGCTATCGAGGAGGGCCAGTACGTCATCGCCCAAGCAAACGCAAAGCTGGATGCCGGCGGCCGGCTCATCGATGACCTGGTCTCGTGCCGCTATCAGAATGAATTCACCTTGTCGATGCCCGATAAGGTCGAGTACATGGATGTCTCGCCGAAGCAGATCGTGTCGGTGGCGGCGTCGCTCATCCCCTTCCTCGAGCATGACGATGCCAATCGTGCGCTCATGGGCTCCAACATGCAGCGCCAAGCCGTGCCCACGCTGCGCGCGCAGACGCCGCTGGTCGGGACCGGGATGGAACGCGCCGTCGCGATCGACTCGGGCGTCGTGGTGGTGGCCGAACGCAGCGGCGTCGTCGATTCGGTGGATGCCAGCCGGATTGTGGTGAGGAGCGAGGAGGACGACACCGATGCGGGTCAGCCGGGCGTCAATATTTACAATCTTACCAAATATACCCGCTCGAACCAGAACACCTGCATCAACCAAAGGCCCCTGGTGCGACCGGGCGATCGGATCTCGCAAGGCGATGTGTTGGCCGATGGCCCCGCCACCGATCTCGGTGAGCTTGCGCTAGGGCAGAATATGCTGGTCGCCTTCATGCCTTGGAACGGTTACAACTTCGAGGACTCGATCTTGATTTCCGAACGCGTCGTCGAAGAGGACCGCTACACCAGCATTCACATCGAAGAGCTCAACTGCATCGCCCGAGACACCAAGCTCGGACCGGAGGAGATCACGGGGGATATTCCGAACGTGAGCGAGAGCGCGCTCGGAAAGCTGGATCAGTCGGGAATCGTCTATATCGGCGCCGAAGTCAACCCCGGTGATATCCTGGTGGGTAAGGTCACACCGAAAGGCGAGACACAACTGACGCCTGAAGAAAAACTACTCCGGGCTATCTTCGGTGAGAAGGCTTCCGACGTGAAGGACACCTCGCTGCGGGTGCCCTCGGGGATGAGCGGGACGGTGATCGATGTCCATGTGTTTACGCGCGACGGGATAGAGAAGGATGCCCGGGCATTGGAGATCGAGACGGCGGAGCTCATGCGAGTCAAGCAAGACTTCGATGACCAACTGCGGATCCTGGAAGATGATGTTTATCAGCGCATCGAGAAAGCCCTGCTCGGCAAGGTAGCCGACGGAGGTCCGAGCGGTCTGAAGACCGGAACCAAGATCACCAAGGCCTATTTAGAGGGGCTGAAGCGCGAGAAGTGGCTCGACGTCAAAGTACGCAGTGAAGAGGTGCAGGCGCAGCTCGATCGTTTGACGGCGTTGGTCGCCCAGCAACAGCAAGAGTTCGATCGCCGCTTCGAGGAAAAGCGTTCGAAAATAACCTCCGGCGATGATCTTGCCCCCGGTGTGCTGAAGATGGTCAAGGTCTATCTCGCGGTTAAACGCCGTGTTCAGCCCGGTGACAAGATGGCCGGCCGGCACGGCAACAAGGGTGTCATTTCAACCATCGTGCCCGTCGAGGACATGCCGTTCATGGAAGATGGCACCCCGATTGATATCGTGCTCAACCCCTTGGGCGTTCCCTCGCGCATGAATGTTGGCCAAGTACTGGAGACACATCTCGGGTGGGCGGCGAAAGGCGTGGGCGAGCGCATAGGGAATATGTTGGACGCCGCAGCCAAGATGACCGAGATCCGGCAGTTCTTAGAGGGCGTCTATAACAGTAGCGGCAAACAGGAAGCGTTCTCCGCGCTTAGCGACGAGGAGATGCGCGCGCTCTGCATGAATCTCCGCCAAGGTGTCCCGGTGGCGACGCCGGTCTTTGACGGGGCCTCGGATCGGGAGATTAAGGACTTGCTGAAACTCGCGGGCTTACCCGAGAGTGGCCAGGCGGTCCTGCGTGACGGCCGTACGGGTGTACCCTTCGATCGGCCCGTGACCGTTGGCTACATGTATATCCTCAAGCTTAACCACCTTGTCGATGACAAGATGCACGCGCGCTCCACCGGTCCGTACAGTCTGGTGACGCAGCAGCCCTTGGGCGGAAAGGCGCAGTTCGGAGGCCAGCGGTTCGGGGAGATGGAGGTGTGGGCGCTCGAGGCCTATGGCGCCTCTTATACGCTGCAGGAGATGTTGACCGTCAAATCCGATGACGTGAATGGGCGCACCCGGATGTATAAGAACATCGTTGACGGGGACCATCGCGTGGAAGCCGGGATGCCGGAATCCTTCAACGTGTTGTTGAAGGAGTTACGCTCTTTGGCAATCGACATCGAGCTTGATCAGAAGTGATGCCTTATCGCATCGGATCATCAAACGCATACCCCGCCGCGGGTACCTTAGCGATGGGGTTTGCAAAGGGGAGATGCGCAGCTCTCCCCTTTGATCAAGGGCGGGGTTCATACCCCGCCCGCGAAGTATATTGATTTCTCGGGCCCGCCTGAAAGGTCCCGGGAAGGAGGAATAGCCTTGAAAGATCTATTGAATCTCCTCAGGCAACAGGGGCTGAGCGAGGAATTTGACGCCATTACCATCGGCATCGCTTCGCCGGAGAAGATCCTATCAACTACCGGACCTTCAAACCGGAACGCGACGGTCTATTCTGCGCCAAAATCTTTGGGCCGGTTAAGGACTACGAATGCCTGTGCGGAAAGTACAAGCGGCTCAAGCACCGCGGGGTGGTCTGTGAGAAATGCGGTGTCGAGGTTACCCTGGCCAAAGTGCGGCGCGAGCGGATGGGTCATATCGAGCTCGCCAGTCCCGTGGCCCACATCTGGTTCTTGAAATCATTACCCTCACGCATGGGTTTGCTGCTGGATCTTTCCTTGCGCGAAATCGAACGCATCCTCTATTTCGAGGCCTACGTCGTCATCGATTCCGGTACCACGCCGCTCGAGCGCGGCCAATTGCTGACCGAGGAAATGTATCTGGATTCGATGGAGCAATATGGCGATGAATTCAAAGCGCGTATGGGCGCCGAGGCTGTGCACGCGCTCTTGCGGACGATCAATCTTCGGGTCGAGATCGCCAGGATCCGTGAGGCGCTGCCGAACACCGCCTCCGAGACGAAGTTAAAGAAGCTTAATAAACGGCTCAAGCTGCTCGAGGCGCTCGTGTCCTCGGGTAACCGTCCCGAATGGATGGTCATGACCGTGCTGCCCGTCCTGCCGCCGGAATTGCGCCCGCTGGTCCCGCTCGACGGCGGCCGCTTCGCTACCTCCGATCTCAACGATCTCTACCGGCGCGTGATCAACCGGAATAACCGTTTGAAGCGCTTGTTGGATCTCAGCGCCCCGGACATCATCGTCCGCAATGAGAAGCGCATGCTGCAAGAGGCCGTGGACGCGCTGCTCGATAACGGACGCCGGGGCCGCGCCATCACGGGGAACAACAAGCTCCCGCTGAAATCCCTTGCCGACATGATCAAGGGCAAGCAAGGCCGGTTCCGGCAGAACCTGCTCGGCAAACGCGTCGATTATTCCGGGCGCTCGGTGATCGTGGTGGGGCCGATGCTGAAGTTGCACCAATGCGGGTTGCCCAAAAAGATGGCGCTGGAATTATTCAAGCCTTTCATCTTCAGCAAATTGGAACGCCTGGGCATGACCACCACGATCAAGGCCTCGAAGAAGATGGTGGAGCGCGAGGGCCCGGAGGTATGGGACATCCTCGAGGACGTGATCCGCGAGCACCCGGTACTGTTGAACCGTGCGCCGACCTTGCACCGGCTCGGGATACAGGCCTTCGAACCGGTGCTCGTCGAAGGCAAAGCGATCCAACTACATCCCTTGGTTTGCACGGCCTTTAACGCCGACTTCGACGGCGATCAAATGGCGGTGCACGTGCCCTTGTCGATCGAAGCTCAGCTTGAGGCGCGCACCTTGATGATGTCGACCAATAACATCCTGTCGCCGGCCAATGGCGAACCCATCATCGTGCCAACGCAGGATGTCGTTTTGGGCTTGTATTACCTGACCCGGGAGCGTGCCGGGGCCAACGGCGAGGGTATGGCTTTGACCGATCTCGATGAGGTGCATCGCGCTCATGCTAGCGGTTCGGCGGATCTGCACGCCCGCATCAAGGTGAGGATCCGAGAGGTCGTTCAAGACCAATTCGGGCAGCGCCGGGAGGTGTCAAGGCGCGTCGAGACCACGGTCGGACGGGCCTTGTTATCGCAAGTGCTGCCGAAGGAGCTTCCGTTCGACCTCATCAACAAGGAACTGAACAAGCGCTCCATCTCCAACCTGATCAATGCCTGTTATCGCCAATTGGGTCTCAAGGACACCGTGATCTTCGCGGATCGGCTCATGTACACGGGTTTTTATCATGCCACACGCGCGGGGATATCCATCAGCGTAAACGATATGGTGGTCCCCGAGGAGAAAAAAGAGATCATCGGCAGGGCGGAAGATGCGATCAAGGAGATCGAGGGGCAATATGCGTCGGGCCTGGTCACCAAGGGTGAGCGCTATAACAAGGTCATCGACATCTGGTCGCATACGAATGATCAAGTGGCTAAAGCGATGATGGACAAGCTCGGTACGGATCTGGTCAAGGTCCAAGGCAAGGACATCCGCCAGGCCTCGTTCAACTCGATTTTCATGATGGCCGATTCCGGCGCCCGCGGATCGGCGGCGCAGATCCGCCAGCTCGCGGGCATGCGCGGATTGATGGCCAAACCGGACGGGTCGATCATCGAGACGCCCATCACGGCCAACTTCAGGGAAGGCCTGGACGTCCTACAGTATTTCATCTCGACGCATGGCGCGCGCAAGGGCCTTGCCGATACGGCCTTAAAAACCGCCAACTCGGGCTATCTGACGCGCCGCCTGGTGGATGTGGCGCAAGACCTCGTGGTCACCGAAGAGGACTGCAAGACCACGGAGGGTTTTCTCATGGCGCCTATCATCGAAGGCGGTAATGTGCTGGAGCACCTCCGCGACCGGGTACTCGGGCGGGTGGTGGCGGAGGATGTACGCCGGGCGAGCGAGGGTGGGGTCGTCGTGCCCGCCGGCACCCTGTTGGATGAGCGCTGGGCCGAGCGAATGGAGGCCGCCGGTGTGGACCAGGTGAAGGTGCGTTCGCCGATCACCTGCCGGACGCGCTATGGAGTCTGTGGCGCCTGCTACGGGCGCGATCTCTCGCGCGGGCATCTGGTTAACGTGGGCGAAGCGGTCGGGGTGATCGCGGCGCAGTCGATCGGCGAGCCCGGCACGCAGTTGACCATGCGCACCTTCCATATCGGCGGTGCCGCCTCGAGGGCGGTGGCGGCAAACAGCATCGAAGCCAAGTCGAAGGGAGTTATCCGCCTCCATAGCATCAAATTGCTCAAGCACGAAACGGCGACCTACGTCGCGGTGTCCCGGTCGGGCGAAATCTCAGTCGTGGACGAGTTCGGGCGGGAGCGCGAACGCTACAAAGTCCCTTACGGTGCGGTGCTGACGGTTACCGACGGGTTCGAAGCTCAGCCCGGACAGGTGATCGCGACTTGGGATCCCCATACTCACCCCGTTATCACAGAAGTGGCGGGCGTGGTGGCGTCCGCGGATATCGTCGAAGGGGTCACCGTGATCCGGCACGTCGATGAGATCACCGGTCTGACCAGCATCGTGGTGATGGATCCGAAACAACGGCCGTCCAGCGCCAAAGACCTACGGCCGGTCGTCAAGCTTGTCGACGCCGAGGGTACGGATCTCAAGATCCCGGGCACGGAGATCCCAGCGCACTATTTCCTGCCGCCGCGGGCCATTGTGAATGTCGAGGACGGCGCCAGCGTGAAAGTCGGGGATGTCATCGCGAGACTGCCTCAGGAGTCCTTGAAAACCCGCGACATAACGGGGGGATTGCCACGCGTGGCCGATCTGTTCGAGGCGCGCCGGCCGAAAGAGACCGCCGTCCTTGCCGAGGTCTCGGGGACGGTCAGCTTCGGGCGCGACACCAAGGGGAAGCAACGTTTGGTGCTCACCGACCAGGCGGGCGAACAAACGGAGATCCTTATCCCGAAATGGCGTCAAGTCGCCGTGTTTGAAGGAGAGCATGTCGAAAGGGGCGAAGTGATCGTGGATGGCGCGCCGGACTCGCACGATATTTTGCGCCTGAAAGGCGTCTATGCGTTGACGAATTACATCGTCAATGAAGTTCAGGACGTATACCGCCTGCAAGGGGTGAAGATCAACGACAAGCATATTGAGGTCATCGTGCGCCAAATGCTACGCAAGGTGGAAATCACCGACCCCGGTGATACGCGCTTCCTCCTAGGTGAGTACGCCGAAAAGGAGCGGGTGTCCGATGAAAACGAACGCGGCACGCGGGAAGGCAAAAAACCAGCGCGGTGGACGCAGATGCTGCTCGGAATTACCAAGGCTTCCTTGGCCACCGAATCGTTCATCTCGGCGGCGTCCTTCCAAGAAACGACGCGGGTTTTGACCGAGGCGGCGGTAACCGGGAAACGCGACGAGCTGCGCGGTCTCAAGGAGAACGTCATCGTTGGGCGATTGATCCCGGGCGGAACGGGATTCGCCTTTCACGGGGAGCAGCGCAGCCAACGTGAGCAACCCGCGGATCCGGCAGCCCGCTTCGCCGATCTCGGCGGGGCGGATGTGGCGGCGGGTTAGGGGAAGTTGGCGGGGAATGGACTAGCGCGAGATCGTGAAGGATTAGGCCAGTTTTAGCTTGACAGTTGGTGAGTCGAATTATTAAAATCCTATGCTTTTGACAGGCTGGAGCGATCCGGCCTGTTGTTTTTTTAGAAGCGGCCGGAATTAATCGCCGCACAAGGTGCTCTTTAACGAATGGCTACGATCAATCAACTGGTCAGGCGTCCACGGAAACAACAGCGGCTAAAAAGTACCGTGCCGGCGCTCGAAGGGTGTCCGCAGAAGCGCGGTGTCTGTACGCGCGTCTATACGACCACACCCAAGAAACCGAACTCGGCCCTGCGGAAGGTCGCGCGCGTGCGGCTCACCAACGGCTATGAAGTGACGAGCTACATCGGGGGGGAGGGACACAATTTACAGGAACACTCGGTGATCCTGATCCGTGGTGGACGGGTTAAGGACCTTCCCGGTGTTCGCTATCACACGGTACGAGGCATCTTGGATACCTCGGGTGTCGCGGCTCGCCGGCAAGGGCGATCGAAGTACGGTGCTAAGCGTCCGAAGTCTTAGTTTTTAGAAGTAGAAACGGATGATAGCTCGCTATGTCTAGAAGACGCGTCGCAGAACAACGAGTCATTTTGCCTGATCCAAAATACGGCGATGAGACGATTGCGAAATTCATAAACATGGTCATGAATCAGGGAAAGAAATCTCTCGCCGAAAGGATTGTGTACGGAGCCTTGAAGCAAGTGGCCGCCAAGGGGCAAAGCGATGCTCTAGCGGCGTTCAAACAAGCGCTCGACAACATCCGGCCACGCGTTGAGGTCAAGTCGAGGCGCGTCGGCGGCGCAACCTACCAAGTGCCGGTCGAGGTGCGCGCCAAACGCCGTACGACCTTAGCGATGCGGTGGCTGGTCGATGCCTCGGACAAGCGTGGCGAGAAGACCTTCGGATCGAGGCTTGCCGCCGAGATTCTGGAGGCTTTGGAGAATCGAGGGACGGCGGTTAAGAAGCGGGAAGACACTCACCGTATGGCGGAAGCCAACCGCGCCTTCGCACATTATCGCTGGTAGCGCCCGCTCAAAGCGACAGAGTCTGGTCATGCCCCGGTTAACCCCCATCGAACGCTACCGCAATATCGGTATCATGGCTCATATCGATGCGGGTAAGACGACCACGACCGAGCGTATCCTGTACTACACCGGGGTGTCGCATAAAATCGGCGAGGTCCATGACGGGGCCGCCGTGATGGACTGGATGGAGCAGGAGCAGGAACGCGGTATTACGATCACCGCGGCGGCGACCACGTGTTTCTGGCGCGGTATGGGTAACCAGTACCCCGAGCACCGGGTCAATATCATCGACACCCCGGGTCACGTCGACTTTACCATCGAAGTCGAGCGCTCACTACGCGTCCTCGATGGCGCGGTGGGCGTGTTCTGCGCCGTTGGGGGTGTCGAGCCGCAGTCCGAGACTGTGTGGCGCCAAGCCAGCAAGTATTCGGTTCCGAGATTGGCATTTATTAATAAGATGGACCGCGCGGGCGCCGATTTCCTGCGCGTGGTGGGGCAGATCCGCGAGCGTCTGGGCAGCGCGGCGGTGCCGGTCCAGATCCCGATCGGTGCGGAAGAAAAGTTCGAGGGTGTGGTCGATCTCATCAAGATGAAGGCCATCTATTGGGATCCATCGTCGCAGGGGACGCGCTACGAGGAACGCGAAATACCCGCTGAGATGAAGGCGTTGTGTGTCGAGTGGCGTGACAAAATGGTGGAAGCAGCGGCCGAAGCGAGCGAGGATCTGACGGAAAAGTACCTTGATGCGGGGGGGCTTGATCGGAAGGACATTTATCGTGGTCTGAGGATGCGGACGCTTAGAAACGAAATCGTTCCCGTGCTGTGCGGTTCGGCGTTCAAAAACAAGGGGGTGCAGGCGCTGCTCGATGCGGTCATCGAATTACTCCCGGCGCCGGTTGATGTCCCGCCCATCGAGGGCACATTGGACGACGGTAAGACTCAGGAAACCCGGCCGCCCTCGGACGAAGCGCCTTATGCCGCGCTCGCCTTCAAGATCATGACCGACCCGTTCGTGGGCACCCTGACGTTCTTTCGCGTCTATTCGGGGGCGCTGCAAAGCGGCGACACTGTGTATAACCCTCTAAAAAACAGAAAGGAACGCATCGGCCGTTTGCTGCAAATGCACGCGAATAGCCGCGAAGAGATCAAGGAAGTCCGGGCCGGCGATATCGCGGCGGCGGTAGGCCTCAAGGACGTGACGACCGGCGATACCTTGTGCGCTGTCGACAAGATCATCACCTTAGAACGGATGGTGTTTCCCGATCCGGTCATCTCGGTGGCAGTGGAACCGAAGACTAAGGCCGACCAAGAGAAGATGGGTATGGCCCTCTCGAAGCTGGCCGCGGAGGACCCGTCTTTCCGTGTGCATACGGATCAGGAGTCCGCTCAGACGATTATCTCGGGTATGGGCGAGCTGCACCTTGAGATCATCGTCGATCGGATGAAGCGGGAGTTCAAGGTCGAGGCCAACGTCGGGAAACCGCGGGTGGCTTACCGGGAAACCATCCGCAAGGTTGTGGAAAAGGCGGAAGGAAAGTTCATTCGGCAGTCGGGCGGTCGGGGTCAATACGGCCATGTGCTCTTGCGCTTGGAGCCAAGGGCGCCGGGGGAAGGGTTTGAATTCGTGAACGAGATCGTGGGCGGTGCGATTCCCAGGGAGTACATCCCGGCAATTGAAAAAGGCGTTCGCGAACAGTTGGGGAACGGCGTGCTGGCTGGATATCCCGTCGTAGATATCAGGGCGATAGTCTATGATGGGTCTTTTCATGAAGTCGACTCGAGCGAAATAGCGTTTAAGATCGCCGGCTCCATGGCGTTTAAGAACGGCGCGGCGCATGGTAAGCCCGTACTCTTGGAGCCGGTAATGAAGGTCGAGGTCGTGACGCCCGAGGAATACCTCGGGACCGTAAATGGGGATCTGAACCGCCGCCGAGGCGTGTTGCAAGGTACGGAGGATTCTCCCGCGGGCCGCATAGTTCGCGCGGAGGTGCCGCTGGCGGAAATGTTCGGTTATGCGACCGATCTGCGTTCCGCCACCCAAGGACGAGCCACGTATACGATGGAATTTGCAAAGTATAGCGAGGCGCCGGCGAG
The DNA here is from genome assembly GCA_002007425.1 of Chromatiales bacterium USCg_Taylor. Taxonomy (GTDB): domain Bacteria; phylum Pseudomonadota; class Gammaproteobacteria; order JACCXJ01; family JACCXJ01; genus USCg-Taylor. Next base: position 15,319 of record MUGK01000116.1, read on the forward strand.
TATCGCGGAAGCCGTGACGAAGCAGGCCCGGTAACGACGAACGAAAGCGGAGAACTGAGTTATGTCCAAGGAGAAATTTCAGCGAACCAAGCCGCATGTGAATGTAGGGACGATAGGGCATGTGGATCATGGGA
>MUGK01000117.1 GCA_002007425.1 Chromatiales bacterium USCg_Taylor
TTGGTTTTTCCTGTCATGTCCGACTCCCGAGAGGACTCGGGAGGACATCATGACACCAGCAGGCATATGTGTAAAGATATTACAGTAACGATGTACTAGGTCTTCTACGGCCGTAGCTCTCCCGTCCTTGGTTCACCGGGAGGCGCGCTATCGCGCTCCGGCAACTGGGGTAAACACCTGAGATGTTCAGCCTGGATATCCGTCAGTACCGAGACGCCAACTTCGTCGCGGACAGCGCCCAGAGCCCCAAGACAATGCTGGGTCGCGAACAGGTCGTCTGCTTGAAGGATGCGCTGAAAAATCCAATGCGACCTGGAAGGTCATCGTCTCCAGCGTGCCGATATCCATCCCTACCGGTTTCGCCGGTGAGGCCGGGCGCGACGGTTGGGCGAACTACCAGGAGACGGCGCCTCGATCAACGGCATCGACGGCGCGGCCCTGTACGAGTTACCACTCCATCCGAACTGAGAACCCTCGGCAAGGAGACGCTCTACCTCAATGACCGCTTCGACCCCCTTCTGCTCAAGATCCTAACGACTCCACGACGTGGGATCCCACCATAAAGACGCTAATCGTTGATGGCGTGAAGATCATCGCGCCGCCCATGTGGTGCTCCTAACCGGTCGAAGACAGCAAAATCGTGCCTCCGGCCAGAAGAGGCGAACGGGCAACCACCGGGGGTTGTCTTGCCCGTCCCGGTCCCCTTTTTATTCACCAACAAGTAATCAAATGCCAACTTAACAGTAATCAAAGTGTCACCAAAGGCCGGTACATTTGCGGTGTCCGTAATGCGCAATTCCTTCAAGAATAACGGAGTGAGTTCCTGAAACATAGACGCTTGAAACATAACCGTCTGGCTGCGCCCATCGCCTTAATTGCCATCGCTTCAGCGGTGGCGGTTGGTGCAGCGATGGCGGCCGAGCCTGTGGTACAAGGACTCAAATCAGTATCCGGAACCTCTCCCAGCGGGTCACCGGTAGCCTGTCGCGTAGAACGAGCCCAACGAAGCGAGGTAAGACCCTATGCACCCCGTTGATGCATTGCTGAATCCAGCCTCGGCAAGGATTGCCGGATCCAGACGAGGAGCAATAACGCTGGTCTCTTGTCTCCTGGCGTCCTTTGCGGGATCGACAATCGCCGCGACCCTCACAGGCCGAGCGGTGCTCCCCGCCGTGACCTTCGCTCCGGGGCCGACCTCGGGTAAGTTCATCGGGCCCGGACCGTTCAATGGGATTATCCCGCCATTCTTGGACAAACAGCCCATCCAAGGCTTTTCAGGCGCGCTCGATCGGGGCGACAGCACCTTCGAGGTGATGGCCGACAACGGCTTTGGGGCAAAGGACAACTCCGCGGACTTTCATCTGCGTGTCTACACCGTGCGGCCGAACTTCGCGACCGATAGCGGCGGGAGCGCCAGCGTGACGGTGGAGCGTTTCGTGGAGCTGACCGATCCCAAACGTCGTTCAGGTTTCGCTATCCAAAACGAGAACGTGCTCGGACCGGTGCTTACCGGTGCGGATTTCGATATAGAATCGATCCAGCGCGGGCGCGACGGTAGCTTCTGGATCGGAGATGAATTCGGCCCGTTCGTGCTACACGTGTCGGCGTCCGGAGAGCTGCTCGATGCGCCTTTTCCGACACCAGGCGTGCAGAGCGATTCCAATCCGTTTATCCCAGCAGGTACGGGAAACTTGCCCAATAGCCGTGGCTTTGAAGGCATGGCCATTTCGCCCAATGGTCGCTTCTTATACCCGATGCTGGAAGGAGCATTGAAGACCGACCCCGATCCCAAGCTCACGCTCCGCATCTTCGAGTTCGACACCGTGGCAAAGGCCTTCACGGGGAGGCTATGGCGTTACCGGTTGGAAGACCCGAGCAACGCCTTGGGCGATCTCCAATCCATAAACGATCATGAACTTCTCATCATCGAGCGGGACGGAGCCCAGGGACCTGCCGCCGCACTGAAGAAGATCTTCAGGATCGATCTATCCCAGATCGATTCCGAGGGCTTCGTGAGCAAGGTCGAGGTGGTGGACCTCCTCGATATCGCCGATCCAAATGGGATCTCGACCTCCACCCCTCCACCCCGCCCTGGAGACTTTGGTCTCGGCGATACATTCCGGTTTCCCTTCGTTACCATCGAAGACGTGGTGGTCCTATCGCCTGCGGAGTTCCTAGTCGTCAACGACAACAACTTTCCGTTCTCGGCAGGCCGCAACCCGAGCCTTCCCGATGACAATGAATTCATTCGAGTCCTACTCGACGACGCGCTCGACGTCGACCCAGAAGTGCTGGTGCGGCCCCCGCTGCTGACGGCGCGCGAGGAGCTTCTGGCCGCGGCGCATGCGGCGCTCACGGGTGCGCTCGACGCCGCCGGTGGATCAGGAACGCTCGCCCTTGCGGCAATAAAACGTGCCTGGGACCTGTTCCGCTTACATGAGCCGAAGATGCTCGAAAAGCGGCTCCACGGTTTGCTTGAAGCGAAAAAGCTTACCGGAGTCGCGCTCGTCAGCCTGGAGCTCGGCCGATCGGAGCAGGCCGCGGCCGGCTTCATCACAGCCCGCCGCTTGATCGGTCGGGCCCTGCCGCGAGTGGAGCATTAGCGTGCTGGCTCTACCGCGGGCGGTTGGGCTAAATCCCTAGCCGCAGGCCGGGTGCTGGCCTTCGGAGCGAGCCTTCGCCCTGGGCATTCGACGGTTTCGGCCACCCGGTATAGACTATCATTATGACCGAAACCGAAAACTTGGTGCTGGAGCAGCTCCGCGCGATCCGCGGCCGCCTCGATCGCGTCGACGAGAAGCTCGGTTTTATGGATAGCCGACTGATTGCTGTCGAGCAGCATCTTGCGGCGCTGGTAGCCATGATTCCAGCGAGCAACGATCGCTTTCGTGTAATCGAGTCGCGCATAGAGCGCATTGAGCGGCGGCTCGAACTCACGGATGGCTAGCGCGAGAGGTCTTCTACGGACGTAGCGCTCCCGCCCTTGGTTCACCGGGAGGCGCGCTGTCGCGCGCCGGCAACCGCAGTAGCGGCTGTCCCGTGCGGATGACGGTTCCTTCTTTCACGTTTTCGCACAGCTTGAAGCCGCCGGGCGCGAAGACGATGATGGTCGATCCGTGCTGAAACCAACCCATTTCCTCGCCCTTGAGGAACGGCGCATCGCAGGGGACGACATTCGGCCCGCGATGCTTGAGATGCAGCAGGACGTCGAGGAAGTGCAGGCGGATGCTGGCAACGAGCACCGCCGCGACCGGCACCAAAGTGACCGTATGTCCCGTCGCCTCCAGCCGGGTCTCAAGTATCGCCCGCTCATTTTTGCAGAAAAGCTTTTCAACCCGCTTGAGCGCGATCGGGTTTACGTTCCACGTGTCTCCGGATAGGTAGGCGACCTGCTTGACTCGACAGTCATGGGGAGCATGGAAACGGTGGTACATGCTCGAGGTAATCCGCAGCGTGGCGTAGCAGCCGTCGCGGTAGACACGCACCAGCTCCGAATCGCCGAGCAGATCGCGCAGCGTGTACGGGAAGCCTTTAGCCTGGATTAGCGTGGTGCCCTCGATGCGGCCCGCGGCGCCGACGATAGCGTCACATGGGGATGCGAGCACGGCGGGTTCCGGGTCGATCGGCCGCGCTCCGTCTTTGAGCTCCCTGGTAAAGCAATCGTGCATGCTCCGAAACTGCGTCTTCTTGGCTTCCTCCAGGTTTAGGTCGGCAAAAAATCGCCAAACGCCGATCGACAGATCGCGCACGAGCGGGCGCTCGATCTGGCTGAACCAGCCCATGAGCTGGGTGAGCAGACGCCGCGGAATGCGGTTCGTCAGGAGAAAATTGAGGTCTTCCTGCGGGAAGACCCGGGAAATCACGGATCGCACGGTCATCGAATTGTAAAGTCCCTCACGTAGGGTTCGGAGATTCGTGGACGCAACATGGGTTTTATACGCGCTCAGCGGCGCTGGTTTGGTCGCGTCGCTTCAGCCATTGAAGATGCGCCTCGCGCTTTCCAAGGCGAAGCACCGGTCGTTGTCCGGCCATTCCCGTATCGCGCGGCGGCTCGCAGCACTCGTACCGTTCTACGAGTACGACGAGGTGCGGTTCTTCCGATCCGACGATGCGCCGGAAGATATCGCCGCACGTCGCCGCGCCGGTTTCATGCGGCTTTCGGATCTCTATCGGGAGCGCTTCCCAGAAACGCTCCGACTCACCGCCGAGGTCGAGGACAGCATCTCCGATCTGCAGTTTACCGGCGCCTACCGCGTGCCCTTCCAATACAGTCGCTTCGTGCGCCGGCACCTCAAGGCAGGGGCGTTCGTTCGCTCGTCCTCCAGAGTCAGCCTCACCGATCTCGACGGCAACCGCTTCTACGATCTGACCGGCTCCTACGGCGTGAATGTCTTCGGCTACGACTTCTACAAGGAGTGCATGGCGCGCGGCATTGAGCGCGTGCGCGAGCTCGGACCCGTGCTCGGTGCCTATCATCCCGTCATCGCCTACAACGTGCAGCGGCTGACGGAGATCGCCGGGCTCGACGAGGTGTCGTTCCACATGTCCGGCACGGAGGCAATCATGCAGGCGGTGAGGCTTGCGCGCTACCACACGCGGCGGTCGCACTTGGTGCGTTTCTGCGGGGCTTACCACGGGTGGTGGGGAGATGTCCAGCCGGGTGTCGGCAACCCCGTGCCGGCGCGCGAAACCTATACCTTGAAAGACCTGGACGATGATACGCTTCGGGTGTTGAGCAAGCGCCGCGATATCGCTTGCGTTATTGTGAATCCGCTGCAGGCGCTGCATCCGAACGCGAACGCGCCGAGCGACTCCGCACTGGTCGACAGCGCGCGCAGCGCATTCTTCGATCGAGCGGCCTACACGGAATGGCTGAGACGGCTGCGCGCCGTCTGCAACGAACGCAACATCGTGCTGATCTTCGATGAGGTCTTTACCGGCTTTCGACTCGCACCGGGCGGGGCCCAGGAGTACTTCGGTGTCCGCGCCGACATGGTCACCTACGGCAAGACGCTGGGCGGCGGCTTGCCGATTGGCGCTGTTTGCGGTCGCCGGGACTTGATGAAGCGCTTTCGCGAGGATCGGCCAGCGGACATTTGCTTCGCTCGCGGCACCTTTAATTCGCATCCTTACGTCATGGGGGCCATGCACGAGTTCCTGCGGTACCTTGATACCGCACAGGCGCGCGCGCTCTACCGCAACCTCGATGAGGTCTGGAACGGCCGGGCCGAACGGCTCAATCGACGCCTGCGTGAGGAAGGCCTGCCGGTGCAGGTGGCGAGCCTGTCGTCCATCTGGACGGTCTGCTACACGCGGCCGTCGCGCTACAACTGGATGCTCCAGTACTACCTGCGCGCTGAAGGACTGGCCCTGAGTTGGGTGGGTACCGGCCGCTTCATCTTCAGCCTCAACTATACGGACGCTGATTTCGAAGCCGTCGCGGATCGGTTCGTGGCAGCCGCCCGGGCCATGCAGCAAGAAGGCTGGTGGTGGTCGGGCCCCGCGTTGACGAACCAATCGATCAAGCGCCGTATTCTGCGAGAGATCATCGCCCACCGCTTTTGACGGTCTCGCCGCCCATTTTCGTCCCGCCGGACGGCAGAGGGGCAACGGCGACCCGCAGCTTCAAGCGTGCCGCTTCGCCGGGCCGGGGTCGATCAGCTCGCCGCGCAACAGGTACAGCGGGGCCGCGTGGTAGAGCTTGATATCATGAAACGGATCCGTGAGGATCTTCGTCAACCACACCAGTCCGGTCTGCACGCCCTGCAGAAAAAACAGGTGCACCGTCCGGAACAACAGTCCGCCGAGGCCTATCGCGATCCAGAGCAGCGCCATGTGGTGCACGAAGTCTGCGGGGCCCGCCCGGGGCTCGAAGATCCCCAGAAGCGTCGGATCAACGTAAAGCGCCAGCGGTGAGACTGCCCAGATCGCCAGCAGTACAACCTTGCGCTTGAGGTTGTAGCCCACCTTGATCGCCTCCTTGTGTTCATGCGTTGCCTGATTGACTTCGTCGTAGTCCTTGGGCTCGAAGTAGAAGTGCCCGACCTGCCGGCTGACCATAGCAACCAGCCAACCAACCAGCGCTGCGGCGGCCGGATCGGTGAACAGCAGCACGTAGGTGCATAGGAAGCTGACCGCGCTCAATAAATGCAGCGACTGGTTGATGCGGCTGTGGTGGTAATAGCGGTGATCGTCCCACCGCTGCGTTTCGAGAGCCCGAAGAAAGCTGTTCATAAACTCTCCCAGCTGCGCGTTAAGAAAACCGAAGATGCTTTAATACAATCCTTGTGTGACAGAACGATGACAACACAGGGTCTGATGGCTGGCGAACCAAATGTAACGCAATCTTCATGTAATCATCACGCAAAAAACACACTTGTTTCATCTGTGTCGGGCGGAAAGAGGGATCCTTTGTGCGGCACGCGCAACGCCAACTCCTAAGCGCGACGTCCGTAGGTGTGCGTCGCGGTGTAAACACCCGGCAATAGGCTCGCCTGAAGAGGAAAAAGGGCGTTAAAAAATCCTATACGTCGCTCAGTGGTGCGGCCGGGAACCACCCCGCTCCCGGAAGCTCTAGTGATGTACGACGACATCGACGCTGCGGCACTCCCGCTCCCGAGCTCGGGCGCGACCTCGCGCTTCTCCCGTCCGCCGCACGCCTGCTCACGCAGGATCGGTTCACGGTGTTCTGCGCCCAGGGGGTCACCATCCCGCGCGTCCTCCGCGAGATCGGTGCCTTGCGCGAGCGCACCTTCCGCCAGGTCGGTGAAGGCACAGGCCGGGTGACCGATCTCGACGCTTTCGACCTCTTCTATGAGCATCTCTTCGTCTGGGACGCCTACACCCGCACCATCTCCGGCGCCTACCGACTGGCCGACGTCGATGCCCTCCGCTCCGAGGGATGCGCGCTCTATACCGAGACCCTCTTCGACTACGAGCCCGGCTTCTTCGACCGCGTCGGCCCCACGGCGGAGCTCGGGCGCTCCTTCGTGCGGCTCGAGAACCAGGGCGGGCCCACGTTGGCGCTGCTCTGGCGCGGGATCGGCGCCTGGCTCGTCCGGCATCCGGAGGTGGTTCACCTGATGGGGGCCACGAGCATCGATCGGCGCTACCCCGACGGCGCGATTGCCTGCATGGTGTCCTGGCTCAAGCGACACCGCGGCCGCAACGAGCTCTCGGGTCTTCTTCACCCAAGGCTTCCGTACCGCGGCGTGAGCGACACGCTCGCACGCGACCTGAGCGAGCTCCAGGCACAGGTGAAGAGGCTCGATGCCGAGGGTCGGGGCCTGCCCATCCTGCTGCGGCACTACCTGAAACTCGGTGGAAAGGCGATCGCCTTCAACGTCGATCCGGACTTCTCGTTCGTGGTCGATGCGTTGGTCTCGGTCGATCTCTCGCTCGTCGACGAGCGTCGCCTCCTGAGGTTCATGGGTCCCGAGGGCTTCGCGCTCGTCCGCTCTCGCCGTCGGTGGATGGAGGCGTCGTGAGCTGGCGCCATGCGCGCGACCTGCGCGATGCCACCCGCTGCGCGCTCCTGCTCGCGTCGAGGCCCGCGCGAATGCAGCCCGGTCCGTGCGTGCTGCCGAGGAGTGGGCTCTCGGCGCGGGTCTACGAGCCCGGCACCGGAGCCCGGCGCACGGTCGTGCTCGTGCACGGCATGACCCGCGAGGGACCAGACGATCCGCGGGTGGTCGGTCTGGCCTCCGCGCTCGCCGCGACGGGCACGCGCGTCGTCGTCCCGCTGTTGCCCGAGGTGGCCCAGGCGCGGATCGAGCTCGACTCGGTGGGCCGGATCGCCGCGGCCGCGGCGGACGCGTCGCACCTGGCGCGCCGTACGGTGGGTCTGCTCGGCGCGTCTTTCTCCGGCACACTCGCCCTCCAGGCTGCGGCCCACCCGGACGGCCGCCCCTTCGTCTCGGCCGTGGGGGCCATCGGGGCCTTCGGCGAGACGAGGACCGTTCTCCGGTTCCTCCTCTCGAACGGCCAGGCCGACCCCTACGGCCGGTCGATCGTGCTCCGGAACTACCTCCCGCGGTGCGTCCCGCTGAGCCTCGCCGTTCGGGAGCTCATCGATC
>MUGK01000118.1 GCA_002007425.1 Chromatiales bacterium USCg_Taylor
TTTTTTCACAAACTCTCATACCGGCGCTGGCCGCTTATTGAGCTTGCGCTGTAGCGTTCGCCGGTGCATTCCCAGACGCCGGGCGCCTTCGGAGACGTTGCCTCCGCACTCCACCAAAACACGCTGAATGTGCTCCCACTCGATGCGGTCCATCGAGATCGGATTCGGCGCGGCCTCGGCGCGGATATTGCCGTCGTCGCGGTGGAAGGCCGCCATGATCTCGTCGGCGTCGGTGGGCTTCGTGAGGTAGTACGTAGCGCCGAGCTTTATGGCCTCGACGGCCGTGGTAATGCTGGCATAACCCGTGAGCACGACAATCTTCATCTCGGGATCTTGCGCCCGGAGCCGGGCCACCAGCTCGAGCCCCGAGGGACCGGGCATACGCAGATCGACCACGGCATAGCCGGGCGCATGCTGTTCGGCCAGCCGTAGACCGTCCTCGGCGTTGTGAGCGATGAAGGTATCGAGGCCTCGCCGGGCAAGCGCATCGCCCAGAACCTCGCAGAACGCGGGATCATCGTCCACCAGTATCAGGGCAGGCGCCGGAGCTTCGAGCATGGTATCGATCATAACGGCTTCGCGGTCATTAAGGGAGTGAGCGGTAAGCCGATTCTGACGCATACACCGGAGGGCCTCAGCTCTTGAAGATCGAGCGTACCGCCGAGTCGATCGAGCGTGGTGCGCGCGAGATACAAGCCAAGGCCCAAACCCTTTCCCGCGGGTTTGGTGGTTAGGAAAGGCTTCCCGATATGCTCGCGCAAGGTTTCGGGCAGGCCGCCGCCATCGTCGCAGACCGTGATCTCGAGGCGATCATCGGTCCATATCGCCTCTACCGCCACGGTTTGCGCCGCCGCATCGGCGGCGTTGTTGAGCACATTGAGAAGAGCGTGTGTGAGGGTTCGATCGGCGATGATCTGCGCTGCCGGCTGAGGTCCGGAACGCTTCACCCGCGGCGCGATCCCGGGATGCAGGTCACGCCATTCGCCGATCAGATCGTCGAGATAGCGATCCAGATAAACGGGCCGCCCCGCGTCGGCTTGGGCCGCGCCCGAACGCGCCGCCATGCTCGACAGAATGCCTTTACAGCGCATCACCTGGCTGCGCAATAGCTGAAGTTTTTCCCTGAGCGTCTCGTTGTCCTCATAGTCGTGTTCCAATTCCTTAGCCAAGATGGCGATCGTCCCGAGCGGGGTGCCGAGCTCGTGCGCCGTTCCGGTGGCCAGCGAGCCCAAGGCCGCGAGTTGGCCGGCTTCGAGCGCTTTTTCCCGGGCCTGTGCAAGATCCCGATCGTGTTGGCGCAAGGTGGAGCCCATGCGTGCCACGAAATACGCCACGACCATGGCGCTCAATAGAAACCCGAGCCACATCCCCCAGACATGGACGGTAAACTCATGTCCGATCTGGGCGCTCTCCGGAGGATGGACCTCTACGTAAAGCGGGTGCACATGAACGAACAAAAGCCCCGTGTAAAAGAGCGCCGCCTCGGCGGCGATGATCCAGGTGTAGCGGCGCGGCAACAGGGCCGCGGCGACGATGACGGGCAAAAGTAGCAAGGATGCAAATGGGTTAGCCGATCCTCCTGTAAACAATAACAGCACCGCCAGCCCGAGGACATCGACGAGAAGCTGTGTCAAAATGCCGCGCTCCGAAACCGGAATCCCCGATTGAAGGGTGCGCCAACTGAAAAACGTGAAACCGCCGAGAGCCATGATTACTATCGCCACGGGGAGTATTGAGGGCGGCGTCGCCAGGATATAATGCGCGGCAATGGCCGCGGCGAGCTGCCCGCAGATCACGACCACCCGTACCAGCAATAAGTACTGAAGGCAGAGCTTCGACAGCGCGCTGTCGCGGGGAGCTGGATCGGCGTTCGCGTCTGTAAGCATCTTTGGAGTCCGGAAACCGGTGTGCCGCGGCCGCTCTGGAGCTGCTGCGAGACCGCACAATGTTATTCTAGCATTGCCGTTGCGAGAAACCTTATCCGGACAACGAGCCGATTCACTGGCAAACATGAGCAACAAACCACAGCGCCTTGGCAAATACCGTATTGTGAGGGAGCTATCCCGCAACAGTTCAGCGGCGGTTTTCCTCGCCCAAGATCCCTACGTTGATCGCCCGGTCGCGCTCAAGGTTCCCGCGGCGAGTATTGCGGAGGCTGCTCCGGAGGAAACCCGGAATCGATTTTTTATCGAGGCGCAAACAACCGCGGCGTTGCGTCATCCCAACATCGTGCAAGTATTCGACGCCGGTATCGAGGGTGATACCTGTTATCTCGCGATGGAGTACATTGTGGAAGGGGCGACGCTTAAGGCGCATTGTACGCCGGATCGGCTGTTGCCGGTGGAGCGTGTCGTCGAGCTTATTTTTAGATGTGCGAAAGCCCTGGATCATGCGCACGCGAAGGGTGTGTTACACCGCGACATCAAGCCTACCAATCTCTTATTGACCCCCGAGGGCAGGTTACGATCGGCGATTTCGGTATCGCGTACATCGACCGCGGCAACAGCGCCGATGGCCTGACGCTCAGCTTCGCGGGCTCGCCAGGCTATATGTCGCCCGAGCAGGTCCAAGAGGAGGCCATCTCAGGCCAAACCGATCTCTTTTCCCTGGGCGTGGTCATGTATGAAATGCTGACCGGCCGGCATCCCTTTTACGCCCAACGTTTCTCGGAGGTGATCCATCGCGTCGTTAACGAGGACCCGGCGCCGATGAGCGCATACCGGCCCGATACTTCCCCCGTCTTGGAACGCATCGTCGGGCGTGCGCTCGAAAAAGCGCCGGCGAACCGCTATAAACGCGGCCTCGATTTGGCTTCGGATCTCGCGGCGATCTTCGGATCTCTATGGGTGCCCGCACGCGACATATCGCTGAGCGAGCGCTTTCACGAGCTGCGGCGGCTCGGATTTTTTTCCGAGTTTAGCGATGAAGAACTGTGGACGATTATCCGCGGCAGTATCCGCCAAGAGTTCTCGGACGATGACCCGATACTGACCGGCGGCGAGATTGAGGGCGCGTTCTATATCATCGTGGAAGGCAGCGCCGTCGTAGTGCACGCGAAAAAGAAAATGGCGCTGCTCAACGAAGGCGGTTGCTTCGGGGAAATCGGCAAGATCACCGAGGGCGCACGGGCGGCGGCGATCATATCGAATCGTCATTGTTCGGTGCTCAAGATCAACGAAACAATGCTGGAGCAGTTATCATCGGAGTGTCAACTGCGTTTTTACCGGCTGTTTATGAAGAGCGTGCTCCAGCGTTTGGCGAGCATGACGGAATTCGCGCTGAAGCATCTGGGGTAATCAATATACTCCGCGGGCGGGGTATGAACCCCGCCCTTGACCCCAAGGGGAGAGCTGCGCTTCTCCTCTTTGGAAACCCCATGGCTAAGGTATCCGCGGCAAGACCGCGGGGTATGCGTTTGATAAATCACTGGCATTTGCAATGACCCCGGGACTCCCGCGAATCGTCGTCGTCCTGGGCCTGGTCTCATTCCTAAACGACGCCGCGAGCGAGATGATCACGCCGCTCCTGCCGGTTTTTCTGGTGGCCACGCTCGGCGCGGGACCGGCGATCGTCGGTTTGATCGAGGGCCTCGCCGAGTCGCTGTCGAGCATCCTCAAGCTCGTCTCGGGTTGGCTAGTGGACCGGGGCTGGAGTGCGAGGCGCCTGGTGTTGGGGGGGTACGGGCTCTCGAACACCGTGCGGCCGCTGTTCGGCCTGGCGCTTGGGTGGACTTGGGTACTCGTGCTGCGAGCGCTGGATCGCATCGGCAAGGGACTGCGCACCTCGCCGCGTGACGCCATGATCGCCGTGAGCGTGCCGTTTGTAGACCGCGGCCGTGCTTTTGGCTTTCATCGCGGCATGGATCATGCCGGCGCCATGCTCGGAGCGGCAATTGCGTTTGCCTTACTCTATGCGGGCGCGGAGATGGAATCGGTGTTCATGCTCTCCGTCATCCCGGGGATCCTGGCGATGCTGTTGCTGTGGCGCGTCTTACCTAAGCCCGTGATCGCGCATTGCGTGGAGCACGTCCCGCTCCGCTGGCAAGGGCTCGCATGGCCACTCCGGGGATTGATACTTTCCTCGGGGGTGCTCGCGCTGGCCACCGTGCCCGAGGCGTTCCTGGTGCTCTGGGCTATGGAGCATGGCGTGGGCAATGCGGCGATCCCGTTGTTGTGGATGCTGGCGCATGCCTGCAAGTCGATCCTGGCCTACGCCGCAGGCGATCTCTCCGACCGGCTGGGGTGTGTGGCTGTCGTTGTAACCGGATGGAGCGGACGTATCGCGGTGATCGTGCTGATTATGACGCTGGGCGAGGGACCGCTCACGGTCTGGTGCCTCTTCGTCGCTTACGGCGCCGCCCTGGCTTGCTCCGAAGGCGCGGAACGGGCGCTCATCGGCGACTACGCGCCGAGCGCTCAGAAGGCCACGGTTTTCGGGCTTTATCATTTGGTATCGAGCTTGTTCGCCTTGCCGGGCGCGGTCGGCTTAGGGTTATTATGGGAGTGGCAGGGCTGGAACGCCGCCTTGGTGACGGCGGCCGTCGTCACCGCGGTCGCGGCGGGGGTTTTTCTAACACTCGTTTCTCGGATGTCCGTATCGGCACGAGCGGGATTTCAGGATGCGGGTTAGGGGAACTCTGAATAAGTGTTATGGGCAGCACGGTAGCTTATTCAGAGTTGGGCGGAACCGGGTCCCCGTGACGGACATGGATGAATCGATTCATGAGCCCGCGGGTCGAGCCGTCGTGATCGGTGCCGATCGCTTGCGTTTCTAACTCGGACGCGACACGCGAGGCAAGCTGTTTGCCGAGCTCGACGCCCCATTGATCGAAGGAGTTGATCCTCCAAATCACGCCTTCGACGAAGGTCTTGTGCTCATAGAGGGCGATCAGGGCACCCAAGGTCTCGGGGGTCAATCTTTCGTAAACCAAGGTGTTGCTCGGTTTATTCCCGGGGAATACCTTATGCGGTAGCAGATGCTCGATGGCGTGCGGGGTAACGGCCACCGCCAGCTCGGCGCGCACTTCGTCCTCGCTCTTGCCGCGCATCAAGGCTTCCGACTGAGCGACACAGTTCGCGAATAAAAGCTCCTGCTGCCGGCCGATCCGGTAATGACCCTGCAAGGGCGTCATGAAATCCACCGGCACGAACACGGTGCCCTGGTGCAGGAGCTGGAAGAAAGCGTGCTGGCCGTTTGTCCCGGGGGCGCCCCAGAGGACCGGCGCCGTGGCGTAGTCGATCACTTGGCCGGCCGCGGTGACGCGCTTACCGTTGCTCTCCATCGCCAGTTGCTGCAAATAGGCAGGCAAGAACTCCAGGTGCTGGTCGTACGGAACCACGGCATGCGTCTGCGCTCCGAAGAAATTGGTATACCAGATCGAGAGCAACGCAAGCACCGCGGGCAAGTTACGCTCGAGCGGCGCCGTTCGAAAGTGCCGGTCCATCTGATGTGCGCCTGCGAGGAGTTGCTCGAACCTATCCATCCCGACGCACAGCGCGATCGGCAGGCCAATCGCCGACCAGAGCGAGTAGCGTCCACCGGCCCAGTCCCAAAATTCGAAAACCTTGTCGTCATCGATCCCGAAGCGCCGGGTGGCCTCGAGGTTGGTTGACACGGCGAGGAAGTGCCGGCCGACAGCCGCGGGATCCCCGATGCGATCGAAAAACCAGCGCTTGGCGGCTTCGGCGTTGGTGAGGGTTTCGAGTGTCGTGAAGGTCTTGGATGCGATGATGAATAAAGTCGAACCCGGATCGAGCTGCTCCAGGACCTCGCCGAGATCGGCCGGATCGATGTTGGAAACAAAGTGTACGCGCATGTGGCCTTTCCGGTAGGGTCTTAGTGCACGCGTCGCCATGAGCGGGCCGAGGTGTGAGCCACCGATCCCGATGTTGACAATGTCGGTGATCGAGCTGCCGCCATGACCGCGGTATTCACCCGCATGGACCGCCTCGGTCAATTGCCGCATCTTGGCCAGCACCGCGCGAACGCCCGGCATGACGTCTTCGCCGTCCACGTCAACGGGCGTATCGGAGCGGTTGCGCAGGGCGGTATGTAGTGCCGCCCGCTGCTCGGTGCTGTTGATCCGCTCGCCGCGAAACATCCTTTCGATGGCCTCCGGCACGCCCGCGGCGCGCGCCAGTGCTATGAGGAGGGGTAGGGTATCCGCGGTGATGCGGTTTTTTGAATAGTCGAGCAACAGCGGCCCCGCCTCGATGGAAAACCGCATGAAGCGGCCGGGATCCTCGCGAAACAAGTCCCTGATCTGTAGTGGCGATATGGCTTGCCAATGTTGCGCAAGCGCCTGCCAGTGGGGGGTGGAGGGGAGGGGCGGAATCGCTTGATTGGACATCGGGCTACCTCAATCGCAATGGAGTATCGACGCTCGGAATTTATTCGCATTATCCCGCGCTTTCGGCACGATTCCATAAGAGATCCGGTGTCCCGGCGGCGAATACGTGAAAAAAGTGATTGAACTTCCTATGCTAAGCGATGTGAACCAGCTACCGGTAACAGGTCAAGGCCAACAATAACCTCAATCCGGTGCCGGCGATTAGCTTCTGTCGTTCTCGGACAGTACAAGTGGTGCCAATGACCAGACAAAAGGCGAAAAAGGTTTGCCCATGACAGAACCCACGATCACCTGTCCGAACTGCAAGACCGAGATCAAGCTGACAGAGTCCCTTGCGGCTCCGCTTATCGAGGCGACCCGCCGCGACTACGAGCAACGCCTGGCCAATAAGGACGTTGACATTGCTAATCGCGAGACATCGCTGCGTGAACGTGAAGAGGCTGTCGCCAAGGCGAAGGAAACGATAGACGACCAAGTCGCCGAGAAATTGCTACAGGAGCGCGCGAAGATCGCGGCAGAGGAAGCTAGGAAGGCAAAAATTGCCCTGGCGGCCGACCTTGATCAAAAGACCAAGGAAATCACTGAACTTCAAGAAATCCTGAATCAGCGAGAAGCGAAGCTCGCCGAGGCCCAGAAAGCCCAAGCGGAACTTATCCGAAAGCAGCGCGAGCTGGACGACGCAAAGCGCGAGCTCGACTTGACAGTCGAGAAGCGTGTTCAAGAGGGGCTTGGCGCCACTCGTGAACAGGCGCGCAAGGAGGCCGAGGAGCAACTTAAGTTTAAGGTGATGGA
Source organism: Chromatiales bacterium USCg_Taylor (assembly GCA_002007425.1). Lineage (GTDB taxonomy): Bacteria > Pseudomonadota > Gammaproteobacteria > JACCXJ01 > JACCXJ01 > USCg-Taylor. The sequence goes on from MUGK01000118.1 coordinate 7,142, forward strand.
AAAGGAACATACCATCGCCTCGATGCAGAAGCAGATCGAGGAGCTTAAGCGCAAGGCCGAGCAAGGGTCACAGCAGCTTCAGGGCGAGGTGCAGGAACTCGAGCTCGAATCCCTACTGTCCGCAAGGTTTCCGCGCGACACGATCGAGCCCGTACCCAAGGGGGAATATGGCGGCGATGTACTGCATCGAGTCGTCGGGCCGCTCGGCCAGGTATGCGGCACAATCCTGTGGGAATGCAAGCGTACCCAAGAACTGGAGCGACGGCTGGCTCGGGAAACTTCGCGAAGACCAAAGGGCCGCGAAAGCCGAAATCGCCATCATCATCAGTCAGGTTCTACCGAAGGATGTTGAATCGTTCGACTTGATCGATCACGTATGGGTGGCGCATCCGCGCGTCGCCATCCCGGTCGCGGCGACGCTTCGTCAATCCCTTGTGGAGCTCGCGATGGCGCGCCAAGCGAGCGAAGGCCAGCAGACCAAGATGGAGATGGTCTATCAGTACCTCACCGGTCCGCGCTTTCGTCACCGGGTCCAGGCCATCGTCGAGGCGTTCTCCTCCATGCAGGAGGATCTCGATCGCGAGAAGAAGGTTATCACGAAGCAGTGGGCCAAGCGGGAAGAGCAGATCGACCGCGTGATGCAGGCGACGGTTGGCATGCACGGGGACCTGCAGGGGATCGCGGGCAAGTCGTTGCAGGAGATTGAGGGGCTGGAACTTCCAGCGTTGGATGCACCAGCAAGCGAAAAGGGAGGTACCATCAAAGGGTGTGTAAAAAGGTGAAGGCGATGTACCCTTTCTGTTGTAACCAAGAAAACCGGGCTGGCAGGCCCGAGAAGAAAGGAGCAC
>MUGK01000119.1 GCA_002007425.1 Chromatiales bacterium USCg_Taylor
CCCACGGTGATATCCAGCGAAAAGCAAAAAACTCACTAAACCCTATGTCCGACGCCATTTCCCGCCGCTTACCCCCAGAATTTATGCAACTGGAAGGTAGACTCTTGAAATTTGAGCATGGATATCAAACAAGCTATTTTTACTTTGACGATGCTACTCACTCCCTCAGCAAGTGTTGCCGAGATTAATTTTGAGGCACTTGCCCGCCTAACTAAAACACTCGAACAGGTGAAGCAAGAAGAGCAAGCTGCTAAAAGGGCTCAGTTGGGTTGGATCACCTGGTTTCAGAACAGCAACCAGGAAGAGTGCATCATCGACAAGATGCCAGGCGCACAGAACGATGTGGTTGCCAGGACTATTGCGGCTGAGTGCGCGAAGCTTCCAGAGCGAGTCGGCCCGTTTACAACGAGTGGTCCGTTCGCAACAAAAACCGCGGCACGGTGTATCTTAAAAAATGGTGTTGACATACGGAGCCCGCTTGGTGCGCGATTACTTGGCTACGCATGTTCCCGCACCTACCCCGAAAAGTGACCGTGCTGCGGTGTCACAAGCAGGCGGACGGGGTTATCGATCTCGCCGTTCCGGTCGAGACCATCGGCCAGACGAAGGACCTCGGGAAATGGCTCTCGAAGCATGGGCTACTCATCTTCGGAAAGGCAGTCAACACTATGCAAGCATACTTGATGACGTACATGGCCGAGCTACAGGCCCGCGCCAGTCATGTCCAGCAGTACAACCAGCTCGGCTGGAAGGATGACTACACCGCCTTCGTGCTCGGTCACAGTCTGCACAAGGCGGATGGGACTTCGGTGGATAACACGGCGAGTGGGGCGGTGGCCACTATCCGCGGGTTCGCGAAGCGCGGGGACCTCGCCGTCTGGCGCCAGGTGATGTCGCTCTACGAGCGCGGCGGGATGGAGCCCTATCAGTTCGCCATCGGCACCGCCTTCGGCGCGCCGCTCATGCCCTTCAGCGGCTACGAGGGCGCCGTCGTCGCGATGGTATCGCCGGACGGTGGGCAGGGTAAGACGACCGCGCTGCACGCTATCAACAGTGTGTGGGGAAACCCCAAGGACATCGGGCTCCAGGCCAACGACACGCCGAACGCCGTACTCAAGCGCATCGGTGCGTATAACAACCTGCCTATCACCCTGGATGAGGTGAGCAACACGACTGGGCAGCAGCTCTCGGACCTCGCCTATCAGATTACTCAGGGGCGGGAGCGGCGGCGGTTGAACTCCGACGCCTCGGAGAAGCCGACCCTGGAGCGCTGGTCCACGATTCTCACGGTGACTGCCAACCAGTCCCTACTCGCACGGCTCGCCCTTCACAAGTCGAACTCCGATGCCGAGGTCCATAGAATCATCGAGTACATGGTGCAGAATCCGATGACGGTCTCGAAGGCCGAGTGCCAAGCACGTTAAGCAGCGACAAGCCATCGGCATCCCGTTGAACAATGATGTGATGCTATTACTAAACGAACAGATCGGTCTCCACTCGCAGTGGGTGTTTCCGTATCATAGCCAGCCAGTCACACAGACTGCGACCCGTGCGTGGCGCGTGGCCTTAGCCAAGGCGGGGATACCAGACTTCACCTGGCACGACCTACGACATACCTGGGCGTCCTGGCATGTGATGAACGGTACCCGGCTCGAAGAGTTGCAACAGCTAGGTGGTTGGAAGACACTGACGATGGTCACACGTTATGCTCACCTGTCGCCCGAGCACTTGGCCCGTGTAGCCGACAACGCGCGACCAGTAAGTATGACCAAATTATGACTGAAGTGAATATGTATCCAGTAGTTTGTGACTGTGTATGACTGTGAATGGTCAGGTTTTACTCAGTGCAGATAATCGTAAGTGATTGATTTTTGTGGGCGATGCTGGGATTGAACCAGCGACCTCTGCTGTGTGAAAGCAGCGCTCTCCCACTGAGCTAATCGCCCGTCGCAGGAATTCTAGGGACATTAAACCGCAGGGTCAACCAATCCCAAGGCGATGGAGCGCGGCGAATAAATTGGAACACAACGCAGGCGCCATGATGGAGAAAATTCAAGTACGTACGCGTTTCGCGCCGAGTCCGACCGGTTACTTGCATATCGGCGGCGCCCGCACGGCGCTCTTCTCTTGGCTCTATGCGAGAAAACATGGCGGCGTATTTATTTTGAGGATCGAGGACACCGATCTCGAACGATCGACGCAGGCGGCGGTCGAGGCGATCCTGGAGGGCATGGCGTGGCTCGGTCTCGACCATGACGAAGGCCCGTATTTTCAATCGCGGCGGTTCGATCGTTATCGAGAGATTATCGATCGGTTGCTGCGAGAGGGGCAGGCTTACCATTGTTATTGCTCGAAAGAGCGGCTCGAGGCACTGCGAGCCGAGCAGATGGGGCGCAAAGAAAAGCCACGTTACGACGGCTACTGCCGTAACGCGGCGAGGACGGGCAGCCGGCCCGTGGTGCGGTTCAAGAACCCGGCCGATGGCGAAGTGGCCGTGCACGATTTGATTCGAGGCCAGGTCGTGTTCCACAACCGCGAGCTCGATGATCTCATCATTGCGCGGGCGGACGGCATACCGACGTACAATCTCACGGTGGTTGTCGATGACATGGATATGGCGATCAGCCATGTCATTCGAGGTGATGACCACCTGAACAATACGCCACGGCAGATCAACATCCTGCGAGCCTTGGGCGCACCCATCCCGGCCTATGCACATGTGCCGATGATCCTCGGCGGTGATGGCCAGCGACTGTCGAAACGGCATGGCGCGGTCAGCGTGCTTCAATACCGGGAGGACGGCTATCTCCCCGAGGCGTTGCTGAATTACTTGCTTCGGCTGGGCTGGTCGCACGGGGACCAAGAGATCTTTTCGAAGCAGGAAATGATCGATAAGTTCGGGACCGAAGCGATCAACAAGGCCGCGGCGGCGTTCGACTCTGAAAAGTTACAGTGGTTGAACAAACAGTATCTAAAAACCATCCCGACGGCCGAAGTACTGGCGCGCCTGGGTTGGCATTTAGACCGTCTCGGGATCGCGGCGAGGGATCCCCCGACGTTGGCGGATGTTGTTCAGCCGTTACGTGAACGCTCTAAAACCTTGGTTGAGATGGCGGAGAGCGCTGGCGTTTTTTACCGGGATTTTCCCACCTATGACGAGCCGGCCGCGGCGAAGTACCTCACCCCGCTCATGGCCGATCCACTGCTGATGTTAAGGCAAAGATTCTCAGATTTGCCGCGCTGGACTCAGGAGGCTGTGCATGAAGCCATCACCCACGTAGCGGCGACATTCCAATTGAAATTGGGCCAGCTTGCCCAGCCTCTAAGAGTCGCGTTGACCGGCGGGAGCGTCTCCCCGCCTATCGACACCACGGTCTGGCTCATGGGTAGGGAACGTTCCTTGCTGCGTATCGCCAAGGCCATTGCCTATGTTCAGAGCCAAGGTTATTGACACAGGCGCGGGCCTATCTTAAGGTTTGAAGAATCCGTGGGGCCATAGCTCAGATGGGAGAGCGCTACAATGGCATTGTAGAGGTCGGCGGTTCGATCCCGCCTGGCTCCACCATCTATCGCACGGGTAAGCGGTATACGGCAGAGGAAGGTAAGGCGCGCCCCGGGAATCTCACAGACAATCCTGTCCCCATCGTCTAGAGGCCTAGGACATCGCCCTTTCACGGCGGCAACAGGGGTTCGAATCCCCTTGGGGACGCCAATCGTTCGGCAGTCAGTCCGCCGCGATGATTTTCGCGCGTCGCGCTTACGGCGTGCTGCGGCGGGTGTTATGGATCGCCAAGACGGTTTCTAGACGCGTTAAAATGGACGACAATCCCAATAACGCTGAGATCCAGCCGAGCGCAATGCCGAAGGTGTTAGCGGCGATATCGAGATAGCTAAAGGCTCGATACCCGCCGGCTCCTTGACCGAGCTCCAGACTGATACCGAGCAGCGTTAAAGCAAGCGCGAGGGCAGCCCAACGATGGCGCCGGGTGATCTGGACAAACCATAGCATCAGCAGGGCGTAAACCGCGCCGTGGACCAGTTTATCGGGGATCGCCGAAGGCTGCACCGAAGGTAAAGGTATAAGTGAGAAAAAGATGGTTACACCGATTAGGAGACCACCGGCGAGCTTCCACATGCATCGAATAGTCATGGTTATTGCCTGAGCTTTGTACGAGAGCGGCATGAATACCGGCCTCCGTCGAGGAAGCCCGGAGGGTGGCGCGGAATGCCGACTGTTGCGCATAACAATGATCGTCCTGGATCGCTCGAACTTGAAAGGCCGCAATTTATAATGATGAATATACGCAGGCAGCTTAGGCAATAGCAATGAAAATCCTAGTAACCGGCGCGGCTGGTTTTATCGGCGCGGCGCTCAGCGGGCGCCTGCTCGCTCGCGGCGACCAAGTGCTTGGTGTCGATAATTTGAACGACTATTACGATGTCGGCCTCAAGGAGGCGCGTCTTAGCCGGCTTGCCGTTCACGAGAATTTTCGTTTCATCAAGCTCGACATTGCCGATCGGCCGGGCATCGACGCGCTGTTTAATACGCAGCGGCCGGCGCGAGTTGCACATTTAGCGGCGCAAGCCGGGGTGCGCTACTCACTCACCCACCCCCACGCCTATGTCGATTCGAATCTCCTCGGTTTCGTGAATATCCTCGAGGGGTGCCGCCATTATGGCGCCGAGCACCTCGTCTATGCCTCCTCAAGCTCGGTGTACGGAGCCAACACCCGGATGCCGTTCTCTGTTCACGATAATGTCGATCACCCGGTTTCATTGTATGCGGCGACAAAAAAAGCCAACGAGTTGATGGCGCATACCTATAGCCATCTGTACGCCATGCCGGTGACGGGCTTGAGATTTTTCACCGTGTACGGCCCCTGGGGCAGACCCGACATGGCCTTGTTTTTGTTTACGCGTAATATCATCGAGGGACGGCCGATCGATGTCTTCAACCACGGCGAGCATCGGCGCGATTTCACTTATATCGATGATATCGTTGAAGGCGTCATTCGAGTTATAGATACGGTCGCGGCGCCGAGTTCGGAGTGGTCCGGTCATGAGCCGGATCCCGGCTCCAGCCGCGCGCCCTATCGATTGTACAATATCGGGAACAGTAAGCCGGTACCCTTGATGCGGTTCATCGAAGTGCTGGAGGAAACGCTAGGGAAAAAGGCGCAAAAGAACTTTTTACCGATTCAGCCCGGCGACGTTCCCGATACCTATGCGGATATTACCGATCTCGAGCGGGATGTAGGGTACCGGCCGTCGACGCCGATCGATGTGGGGATCGCAAAGTTTGTAAGCTGGTATAAAGGCTATTCTAGAAACCATGAAACACGGTAGAAAAATTTCCGTTATCGGGCTCGGTTATGTCGGCTTGCCTGTCGCCGTGGAATTCGGCAAGCGGCAACGCGTGGTGGGCTTCGATATCAATCGAGTGCGCATTGCCGAGCTTAAACAACAAACCGACAGGACGCATGAGGTCGAGCCGGCTGATCTCGCGGAAGCGGACGTCCTGTATACCTCGGATCCTTGTGATCTAAAGTCCGCCGATTTTCACATCATCGCCGTGCCCACGCCGATCGATCGGGCGAAACGGCCTGATCTCGGCGCCTTGATCGGCGCATCGGAGACCATCGGCTCGCAGTTGAAGCGCGGCGACATCGTGGTCTACGAATCCACCGTTTACCCCGGTGCGACGGAAGAAGAGTGTGTCCCTGTGTTAGAACGGGAGTCCAAGCTAAAAAGCGGGATTGATTTTTTCGTGGGTTACTCGCCGGAGCGAATTAACCCCGGGGACAAGGAACACACATTCAAGTCGATTACCAAAATTGTCTCCGGGCAGGATGCGAAAACATTGAATATCGTCGCCGAAGTCTATAGCTCGGTGGTGGTGGCCGGTGTGCATCGAGCGCCATCGATTAAAGTCGCGGAAGCCGCGAAGGTGATAGAAAACACACAACGCGATCTGAATATCTCGCTCATGAACGAGCTGGCGTTCATCTTCAACAAAATGGATATAGACACGCGCGATGTTCTGGCCGCCGCGGGCAGCAAATGGAACTTTTTGCGCTTTGACCCGGGCCTCGTCGGGGGGCACTGTATCGGCGTCGATCCATATTATCTCACCCATCAAGCCCAAGTGCTGGGTTACCTCCCCCAAGTGATCCTGGCCGGACGCAGAATCAACGATGACATGGGTGGATATGTCGCCAATCAGATCATAAGGCAACTCATTCACCGCGGGCACAGCGTGAAGGGAAGCACGGTCACGATCCTTGGTTTGTCATTCAAAGAGAACGTGCCTGATCTACGCAATACACGTGTGATCGATATCGCCAATGAGCTGATGGATTATTCAGTCAAGGTACAAGTGCACGATCCCTTAGCCGACCCTGACGAGGCAAAAAAGGAATACGGTATCGAATTGCTGAGCGAAGCGCGGCTCGAACCCGCGGAGGCGGTCGTGCTTGCCGTACCGCATCGCGAATATCTTGCTCAGGGCTGGGCGGGAATCATCCCGTTATTAAGAGATGGCGCGGGCGTGGTCATCGACGTGAAAGCCGTCCTGCCGAGGAGTGAATGCCCGGAAAGCATTAGCTTGTGGCGCCTATGAGGAGATCGTCAGGATGAATGTGGTTATGGTCGGCAGCGGTTACGTGGGGTTGGTGTCAGGAGCGTGTCTGGCGGAATTTGGGGCAAACGTCACCTGTATCGATGTCGATGAGGATAAGATCGCGCGTTTGAACCGGGGCGAGATCCCTATTTATGAACCTGGTCTCAAAGAGCTCGTGGATAAAAATGCCGCCCAGCAGCGGCTGCGGTTTACGGTAAAGTTCGCACATCCGATTGGCATTGCCGATCTGGTATTTATCGCGGTGGGGACACCATCGAGGCATGGGGATGGCTTCGCGGATTTGAGCTACGTCTACGAGGCGGCAAGAACGATCGCGCGGTACTTGAAGGGCTACACGGTAGTCGTGGATAAATCCACGGTCCCGGTCGGCACGGCGCGCAACGTCGCGCGCATTATTCGAGAAGAGAATCCGGCGGCTGATTTCGATGTCGCGTCAAACCCGGAATTTTTAAGAGAGGGCGCGGCAATCTCGGATTTCATGCGTCCCGACCGTGTTGTCATCGGTGTGGAGAGTGCGCGCGGGCAAGCGTTGCTGCGCGAGCTTTATCGTCCGTTGAACTTGATCGAAACTCCGATCGTTAAGACCGATTTGGAAAGCGCCGAGTTGATTAAATACGCCTCGAACGCCTTTCTCGCGACCAAGATCAGCTTTATCAATGAAATGTCGATGCTATGCGAAGCCGTCGGCGCCGATGTCCACGCCGTGGCCAAGGGGATGGGCCTCGATAATCGGATCGGGCGCAAATTCTTGCACCCGGGCCCAGGTTATGGCGGTTCTTGTTTCCCAAAGGATACGCAAGCCTTGGTCAGGATCGCCCAGGAGCAAGGCGTATCGAGCCGCATTGTGGAGGCGGTCATCGAGGTCAACGCCGCGCAGAAGGCGCGCATGATTAAGAAGATCCGCGATGCGCTGGGAGGCAGCGAGGCGGGCAAGACCATCGCAGTTCTCGGGCTGACCTTTAAGCCGGAGACCGACGACATGCGAGATGCTCCCGCCTTATCCATTTTACCCGCGCTCATCGAGAAAGGGGCCATCGTACGCGCGCACGATCCGCACGGAACGGCGGAGGCGAAAAAACATTTGCCCGATTCCATTACCTACTACGGCAGCGTGTATGAGACCTTTGAGCAGGCCGATGCCGTCGTGCTGCTGACGGAATGGAACGCTTACCGTGGGCTGGATCTCGACGACGTTTTGGCGCGGATGAAAGGAAGGGTTTTTTGCGATCTGCGCAATGTATATGAGCCCGAGCGGATGACGGCCATAGGATTTGATTATGTTTGCGTCGGCCGCTTGTCTCCTGAAGCCCGGTTGGTGGCGGACGAGTACGGACCTGAGAGCTTGTGAAAAAATCTGCTGCGCTCGGGATCTCGCGTTCTGGCGGTGCTCGGAATCCTCATGTATTTCAATATACACTCCGGTTCCTGCGCTCCGGCGGAACGCGACCTCCCATCGCTCGCGACGATTTTTTCACAACCTCTGTGGCCTCGTGCTGACGGCCGAACTACCAGTTCTTGTACGGGTGGGAGACCAAGCACACGTTGTAATACCGTGGGTCGTGGGAGACCTCGGCGCCAGCCCAATCGGGTAGATGGAACGCTTCTTCGGCAGCATCCAACTCGATTTCCGCGACCACGAGGCCCGCGTTGTCTCCCTCGAAGACATCGATTTCCCACAGGTGACCGGCATATTCGACTTTATAACGTGTCTTTTCGATCAGCGGTTTGCGGCACAGGGAGTCTAAGATATATTCCGCGTCGCTCATGGGGATCGCATACTCGAATTCCGTGCGCGAAACACCCAGTGTTGCGCTCTTGATGTTCAGGGCGGCCTGGTCCCCCGCGATGCGCACGCGTATCGAACCAGGCCCGTTCTTGTTCAAGTAACCTTGACGCATGCGTGCGGATTCGGCGGCGTGCTGCCGCCAAGCGTCGTTTTTAACCAAGAATTTACGTTCGATCTCGCGCGCCAAAGCCTGGCCCCCCCGTAGCGACAATGTATACTAATTCTCTCTCATAGGTAACATATTTAAACTACGTTTTCGCCGCGGCCCTCGGTATGTGCGACAGGACATCCAAGTCACTCTCGCACCCTCGGTCTCGCGGCGAGTGATTCCTTTTGCCGCGACCGTCC
>MUGK01000120.1 GCA_002007425.1 Chromatiales bacterium USCg_Taylor
CGGTGGCGAAGATCTGCAACGGGCGGCGCACGGGCTTGTCGTCGAAGAACTCCCAGAGCGCGATGGCGAGCGAATAGGGCTCCTGGCCGGTGGAGCACCCCGGTACCCACAAGCGCAGCGGCGCGTCCGGGGGCTTGGCCTTCAAGATCTCCGGGAAGACGCTGGTTTTCAGGGCCTCGAAGAGCGCGGGGTCGCGAAAGAAGCTCGTCACATTGATGAGGAGGTCGCGATACAGCGCCTCGGCCTCGGGACCCTCCCGCTCCAGCCGCTCGGCGTAGGCCGCGAGCGAGGACTCGCCGTGCAGCGCCATGCGGCGCATGATGCGCCGACGGATGGTGGTGTCGCGGTACTGGCTGAAATCGACTTTGGTGGCGGCCCTGACCGCGGCGAGCACGCGCTTGAAGTGGTCCTCGGCCTCTGCCGGCGGCGCCTCGACCGGGCCCAGCGCGAGGTAGGGGTGGGCGCCGACCTCGGCAAGGCGCTCTGCGATCCCCTCGGGCGGCAACACGAAGTCCACCGCGCCGCTGCCGATGGCGCTTTGCGGCATGCCGCCATGCCCCGCCGTGCCCGGCTCCTGGGCGAAGGTGATCCCCCCCACGGCCTTGATCTCCAAGAGCCCGAGCGTCCCGTCCGAGCCCGTGCCCGAGAGCACGACACCGATGGCCTGAGCCTGCTGGGTCTGGGCGAGCGCGCGTAGGAAGTGGTCGACCGGCAGGTTGGGACCGCTCGCGTCCCCGCGCGGGGTGAGCTGAAGCGCGCCCTGGGCGAGCGCCATGCAGGTGTTGGGCGGGATGATATAGACGTGATTGGGCGCGACCGGAAGTCCCTGGCTCCCCTCGATGACCGGCATGCGGGTGGCGCGGGCGAGGATATCCGTCAGCCGGCTCTCATGGCGGGGATCGAGGTGCTGCACCAGCACGAAGGCCATGCCGGTGCTGGCCGGCAGATGGGCGAGGAGCTGGGTGAAGGCCTCGAGGCCCCCGGCGGAAGCGCCGATCCCGACGATGGGAAACGGGCTTTCCGTCCCTTGCTCGTCAGGCGCATCGAACGTCGCGTTGGGTTCGGCTGGCTCATCCATCGGCATCGGCATGAGTATAGTAAGAACGAGAAACGCCCTTTTTTGCCACCAGGAAGCATACGGAGCGGCTGGTGAGTTGTCAAAGACGCCATGTGTTCGGTCTAACAGCCGGCCGGCGTTCGCGTGCAAATTTTTTATGCGCGCACCCGAGGGTGGATGCGCGAGACACGTGTGAAGCTTAACAAGAGGACGTTAATGTCCTATAGTAGAAGCCGTGAAAGGGAAGCAAGTTATCAAGCGGCTACAACAACACGGAGTCGAAATCATCAAAGGCCGCGGTAAAGGCGGCCATGTGCTCGTGAAACACAAGGGTCATCAGACTACCATCCCCGTGCACGGGGATGCGGATTTCGACCCCGCGTTTCTGCGTACAGTCTGCAAGCAGCTTGGCATCGATCCCAACGACATCCTGTGATGGAGAGCCCTATGGATTACCAATACCCTGCCCAGCTTACCAAGCTCGACAACGGCTCCGTCATGGCGGAGTTCCGCGATGTGCCGGAGGCCTTGACCCATGGCGCCGATGAAGAAAACGCCCTCACTTGGGCGCGCGATGCGCTGCTCGTGGCCTTATCGGGCTACATGGACGATCGCCGCCCGATCCCCCCGCCGACCAAACCAAAGCGCGGCGAGCCAGTGGTGGAAGTCCCGCCCCTGCAAGCGATGAAGCTTGCCATCTACCAGGCGATGCTCGAACAGCAGGTCACGCAAGCGACGCTCGGCGAGCAGATGGGCATCGATGGTCGCCAAGTCCGCCGTATCCTCGATCTCGACCACAACACCCGGATCGATCACCTTCTCCGCGCGCTTGATGTTTTAGGCAAACGCATCTCGGTCGCCATTAGCAACGCCGCTTAGCTTCCGCTGGGCTCCGCTTCGCGCTCGAAAACGACGCGGATCGGCGTGCGGTTATTCGGCTTCGAAGACCTCGTCCAATGGCAGCGTGAGGCCGGGAAAGAGCGGCGAGGCGAAACGATCGCCCTTCCGATAACGCCCCTTCATCTCATATCCATCGGTGCCGAGGGCATGCACTTCGATGGCCTGCGCCTTCGGATCCACGATCCAGTACTCGGCGACGCCAAAACGGGCATAGAGAGATTTCTTATAGCCGCAGTCGCGTGCTTCCGTGCCCGGTGAGAGGATCTCGACCACCAGATCGGGAGGGCCCCCGATGGCGTCATGGCCGATGATCCCGCGCCGCTCGGCGCGCACGAAGAGGAGGTCCGGCTGAGCCACCTCGCGATCGGCGCCTGCTCCAAACACGACATCCATCGGGGCATCCAAAACCGTCCCGAGCTTGCCCGCCCGCACATGGGCGAGGAGCAGGAACTCCAGATTGCGCGAGATCTGCTGGTGTACGGTCGTGGGTGACGGGACCATGACGATATCTCCATCGAAGAGCTCGTAACGCTTGTCGCTCGTGGCGACGAGCGACCGATAGTCCTCGTAGCTGAACCGGATATGAGGGTTGGGGATGCTCTCTGTATTCACCTCGCGTGCCCTGGGTTTCTTCAAAAGTAAGCGTAGCCCGCAATGGAGCGCAGCGCAATGCGGGAAATCTTTTACCCCACGATAGCGCGGATGGCCTACTTCAGCGCGTTAGGCTAACATCCCTTAATGAAGCTTCACAAATCCAGGTCTTGGTTGCAGTTTGATGTCTTGCTAATGTCGCCTGATGAACCTTCGTGACGCGAAAGCGATCGTCACGGGCGGCGGCTCGGGCCTCGGCCTGGCGGTGGCAAGGCGCCTGGTCGAAGCCGGCGCACGGGTAGCGATCCTGGACATTCAGCCTGCTCCTGCCGAACCGCTCGCCGAGCCCGGCTCGGATGGCCTTCTTTTTCTCGAAACCGACGTCACCTCGGAAGCCGCGGTGGACCGGGCGTTTGCGATCGCCGCCGAGCGACTCGGCGGGATCAGCTTGGCCGTCAATTGCGCCGGCATCGTGCAGGCCCAACGCGTGCTCGGCGCCGAGCGCCTGCTCAGCCAAGCGGAGTTCACGCGGGTCATCGCCGTCAATCTCATCGGCGCCTTCACCGTCTGCCGCGCCGCCGCCAACCGCATGCAACACAATGAGCCGAATGCCGAGGGTGAACGCGGGGTCATCACCAACACGGCCTCGATTGCCGCCTACGAGGGCCAGATCGGGCAAGCCGCCTACGCCGCCTCCAAAGGGGGTGTGGTCAGCCTCACGCTGCCGCTCGCGCGCGAATTCGCCGCGCTCGGCATCCGCGTCATGGCGATTGCGCCCGGTCTCTTCGATACCCCGATGCTCGCGGGCCTGCCCGAAAAGGCGCGCGCCGGCTTGGCTCTGCACGTCCCTTTCCCCAAGCGCTTGGGCAGTCCCGGCGAATTCGCCGCGCTCGTTTGCCATATCTATGAAAACCCGATGCTGAACGGCGAGGTCATACGCTTGGACGGTGCGTTGCGCATGCCGCCAAAGTGAGAGCTTCTCTGAGAGCGATGCCGATCTGGACTCCTAGCTCACAGCGGGTTGATGCGGCGAACATGACCCGTTTCATGACCATGGTGCAACGAGAGTATGCGCCTAGTGTCAACGACTATGCGTCGTTGTATCACTGGTCGATAGGCGCACCGGAAGAATTCTGGCCCGCGGTGTGGCGCTTCTGCGACATCAAGCATTCCCGCGCTTGGGATAAAGTACTAGAGCCTCCAACACGCATGCCTGGGGCGCGGTGGTTTAGCGGCGCGCGGCTCAACTTCGCCGAAAATCTACTGCGGCGGCGCGACGAGCACCCGGCCCTCATCGCCTGGAACGAGCACGGCCGCTGCCGCGTCGTCTCTTACGCCGAGCTTCATTCCGAGGTGGCACGGCTCGCGCGTGCGTTACAAGCCGAGGGCGTCATCGCCGGCGACCGGATCGCTGGTTTTTTACCCAATATTCCGGAGACCGTCACCGCCATGCTGGCGAGCGCCAGTCTCGGCGCCATCTGGTCGTCGTGTTCGCCGGATTTTGGACTCGCCGGGCTCTTGGATCGCTTCGGCCAAATCAAGCCCAAGGTTTTGTTCACGGCCGATGGTTATCTTTACGGCGGCAAGCACATCGATTCGTTGGACCGCGTCCGGGAAGCCCTGCCGCACCTGCCCGAGCTGCAACGCGTGATCACTGTTCCTTATGTCAATGCGGGGGAAACCGTCTTGGCATCGCTGCCGCGGAGTGTTCTTTATGCGGATTTTCTAGCGCCTGAGCCAGCACCCGACGCGCCGTTCACGGCGCTGCCCTTCGACCACCCGCTGTATATCCTGTACTCGTCGGGCACGACCGGTGTGCCCAAGTGTATTGTCCACGGCGCCGGCGGCACGCTCATCCAGCACCTGAAGGAATTAGCGCTGCATACGGACGTTACGCCCGAGGACCGGATCTTTTATTTCACCACCTGCGGATGGATGATGTGGCATTGGCTCGTGTCGAGCCTCGCGCTCGGCGCCACCGTGGTACTCTACGATGGCTCGCCTTTTCATCCCCAAGCCCAAAGTTTATTCGACCTGGCTGAACAGGAACGGGTGACGGTCTTCGGCGCCAGCGCCAAGTACCTCGCAAGCCTCGAGAAGGCCGGCGTCAAGCCGCGTGCGACGCACCGGTTGGACGCGCTCAAGACGATCCTGTCCACCGGTTCACCGCTCGCCCCGGCGTCCTTCGATTACGTCTATCGGGATATCAAAGAGGATGTCCAGCTCGCTTCCATTTCCGGAGGGACCGACATCATCTCGTGCTTCGCCTTGGGCCATCCCTGCCTGCCGGTCTATCGCGGTGAGCTACAGTGTCGCGGACTGGGTTTGAAGGTCGAGGTCTACGACCAGGCCGGACGATCTGTCGCCGGTGCGAAAGGTGAGCTTGTATGCACCGCCCCGTTTCCCTCAATGCCGATAGGCTTTTGGAATGACCCCGATGGGACTGCTTACCGCCGCGCCTACTTCGAGCGCTTTCCGAATGTCTGGGCCCATGGGGATTACGCCGAGATCACCGCGCGCGATACGGTGGTTATCTACGGCCGCTCCGATACGACGCTCAATCCAAGCGGCGTGCGCATCGGCACCGCCGAGATCTACCGCCCCATCGAGGGCATGCCCGAGATCCTCGAATGCCTGGCCGTGGGCCAAGAATGGAATAACGACGTACGCATCATTCTGTTCGTGAAGCTGCGCGAGGGCCTGACGCTCGATCAGGAGCTCATCACTCGCATCAAGAAACTTATCCGCGAACACGCTTCTCCGCGTCATGTACCCGCCAAGGTGATCCCGATCCGTGACATCCCCCGCACCCGCAGCGGTAAGATCGTCGAGCTCGCGGTACGCGATCTCATCCACCACCGGCCAATAGAAAATCTCGAGGCGCTGGCGAATCCCGAGGCGCTGGAGGCATTCGAACATATTCCCGAATTAGCCGAGGATTAAGGCCTCCGGATCCGATGGCCCGCTCGCACCCTAATCCGCGAGTAACCATTCCCGTATGGCGGCGATTTGGTCCGGCGTCGTGAGCGCGGGCACGTGGCCGATACCGCTGAACTCGACGAGGTTGGCCCGCGGCCCCCGGCGAGCCATTTGCAATGCCGCCGCGTGGGTCAGGACATCGGATTCCGTGCCGCGTAGGACGCGAACGGCACAGCGCACCGCGTCCCAGACGGGCCAGAGATCTGCCGGACCTTGGAGCTTTTGCCGCAAGCCCTCACCGATGCGCGGATCGTAATGCAGCCGATACTCGCCCTCTGCGATCCGTTTTGCACCGTGCTGCGCCATATGCGCCCACACGTCCTCGCTCAAAAGCCCGAAGGGCGCATGGATCGCCTTGAAATAGTTTTTAACGCCATCGAGGTCGGGGAAGTGTGGGTCCCGACCCACATAGGTCGCCATCCGTTCCAAGGCGGGCCCGGGGATCTCGGGCCCGATATCGTTTAAGACCATTTTGCGGATTGGACCGTGCTCGCGAGCAGCGAGGAACATCCCCATTAATCCTCCCATGGAGGTGCCTACCCAGTCGATCGCGGTGACGTGGAGGTACCCGAGGAGTACGGCGATATCGTTAAGGTACACGGAATACGCGTAATCGTTGTAATCGTTCAGCCAGTCGCTGAGACCCCGACCGGGCATGTCCGGGCAAATTACGCGATAGGTATCGCAAAGCGCTTGCGCGAGCCAGTCGAAATCGCGCGCGTTGCGCGTTAAGCCATGCACACAGATCACAACGCGTGGGTTCGCGGGATCGCCCCAGTCGGTATAGTGCATCCGATGGAAACTCTGAGAATCGAGGCCGAGGACGTAGTTGGAACGCATGCGATTATTCGGCCCCCATTATTAGGCGAATCGATTGTCGTGTCGGTGATTTCATTGAAGCTTTGCACCAAGACAGACTGCATTCCCAAATCATCCCTTCGGAACTTGGACGCGAGTATTGCCAAGAACTGTTCCAAAGTGTTAGGTAGCGAAGAGTCTTTACTTTGACCGCGAACTCGACTCTGTGGTGTGATCTCCGGCCGATCTGGCGAAAATAAGTTTGAGCATCGCTTCTTCAAAGGCTTCGGAATTGCGTTCAAAAAGACGTTGAGATTCGGCATCGGTAAGAATTCGCCGCAATAACTGCCTGGCAACGGTATCACAGGACTCTGACGTAGCCAGCGCATCATCAAGCTTTTCTTTGCGCAGGGTTGAGCCATGTACGACTTTTGATCGTAGCGCGTAGGCGGCTTTCACACAATGATATGCCGTTAGGCGATCTTCAGGAGATTGATGCAGGTAGCAGGCGACTCGCTCCGAGAGTTGGTGAGCAAGCTCTGCCTGGCTTGTTGCGAACAGGGTTTCAAACCCCGTGCAATAGTGAGCGACCTTCATCCCGATGTCTGGCGCTCCTCGCGCCGCGTTTACAAGATAGATCGCTCTCGTTACCCGAGGCTGGGTTGACGTTAGCTGTGACACGGGACGATCGAAAGGATGATCAGGAGGGCTGAGGGCTTCGCGGTGTAGTTTGCGCATCTCTCGTAGTTGCTCCCGTGAAAGGGACGTGTGGGGCATTTCACAGCGTGCTGTTGAATAGAGGTGAGCTAGGAAATTGCTGGTCGCCGTCTCCACGGGGCCATTTGCATACAGGACAAAACCGAGTTCGCAGTTTATGGCGTTGTCCTGGAATAGCCAGGTGGTCATAAGGAACGATTGAATCTCGTGAAGGCGTGAATGTAGGTATTGATGTGGGGACATGTCGCTCCGAATCGGGGCTTCGGCGAAGAGCACCGGCGCGCCCGTCAGCAAGGCCGCGACCTCCATCTCGCCCATGATCTTTCTATGTGCAGATCGAAGCAGGTTCGCGATGACATCTCGGTTGTTTGTGATGCGCAGCGTCTCATTAATTTTGTCGCCTACACCTAAGTCTTCGGTGATGCTGAGGTTATGCAGGAGGGCAACAAAGACGGCTTCATGACTCTAGACGGCAAAACACAATGGACATAGGCCTAACTAGAATTCGACACCAATGTGTAATCCGGTGTCTAACCCAATCAACGGATTGGTGTATAGTCACGGCGGTCATCATATAACCGCTTTATTGGGAACTCCACAATGCCAAGGAATGCACCCGATGGGGTTTTTAGCACCCGCCGCCACAAACCGCGTCTGCTCGGTCACGTGCGGTAGCGCAGCTATCCACCTGAGCCAGGACGTTTTCGCCGCGGCCCTCGGTATGTGCGACAGGACATCCAAGTCACTCTCGCACCCTCGGTCTCGCGGCGAGTGATTCCTTTTGCCGCGACCGT
>MUGK01000013.1 GCA_002007425.1 Chromatiales bacterium USCg_Taylor
TCACAACGCCCCCAGGCATCCCCTGAGGTCCAGGAGTCCTTCTCTCTAAGGGGGACTCTATTACCCTTTTCAGGCTCATTTTAAGATTAGAAAATACTCGCGTGAGGAGAAGCTTCTCGCGGATACACCGCCACAAGCGTTTATCGCCGCGCTTCAGGAACGAAATGTGCCGTTGTCCGTCGGACGGGTGATCGTCCTCACGTTCGAACCGCACGAGACTACGGTACTCGAAGTGATTCGAGATCTCGGGCTCGAGCTGCAGGTGATCTTCAACAAGGGCGCGGTGATGGTTTTGCCTTCGGGCGTGAACAAGGCCACCGGACTTGCCGCGGCGCTCGAGGAGCTGAAGCTTTCAGCGCATAACGTAGTGGGCGTGGGAGATGCCGAGAACGATCATGCGTTTTTGCAGCTCTGTGAGTGTTCGGCAGCCGTAGCAAACGCGTTGCCGGCGGTTATGGATCACGCCGACTTCGTCACCGGAGCGGGTCACAGTGCAGGTGTGCGCGAGCTTATCGATGAGATATTGGAGGACGATTTGCGTAGCCGTGCAGGCAAGCTCACGCGTCACCATCTTTATGCAGGTTCGCGTCCTTCCGGCGAGGAAGTTCGTATTCCTCGTACCCTCGCCGCGGTAAAGATTACGAAGAGGCTGGTAATACTTGCACGCGAACAACCGTGCCTCGCTGACTGTTCTTCACTACTAATTCTTAGATCAGTTTCCAAAATCGATGATCCCATTCTACCAAGCTTAGACGAGCAAGGAACAAAGTCATAGACTTGTAGCTCTCATGCCAATCCTCTTACAAGAGGAAGAGAATCCCCGGAGTCTCGGCCGTCCAAGATGAGCGACGGTTGATGCGATATGGCATATTGCGTGCCCGTAAGCTAAGAGTCCCGGGTGTGCATGCCCCGGCAGCCTAGCGAGGAACCATGAGAATAGCTCAAGTTGCACCGCTTTATGAGAGTGTCCCGCCGCAGCTCTATGGAGGCACCGAACGGGTAGTCGCATATTTGACCGATGAGTTAGTGCGGCAAGGACACGATGTTACACTGTTTGCGAGTGGTGACTCGCAAACGCAGGCGCACCTGCGGCCGGTTTGCAATCGCGCGTTGCGGCTCACCGATTGCCGTGACGCATTGCCGCATCACATGCTGCTTTTGGATCGGGTCGGCCGCGAGGCGCACAACTTCAACATTGTTCATTTCCATATTGACTATCTGCATTTTCCACAGACACGCCTGTTGGACCTCCCCAACGTTACCACCTTGCACGGCCGTTTGGACCTACCGGATCTAGTCCCGATTTATCATGAGTTCAACGAGATGCCAGTGGTGTCCATATCTAATGATCAACGCACTCCGCTGCCTTTCGCGAATTGGCGGGCTACCGTATATCATGGGTTGCCCGCCGATTCTTACCGCTTGCATCCCGAGCCGGGAAAATACCTAGCTTTTCTAGGACGCATTTCTCCGGAGAAGGGTGTCGATCGGGCGATACGGATCGCACAGCGCGTTGGGATGGAGCTACGTATCGCGGCCAAAGTGGACAAAGTCGATGAGGCCTATTTCAAGGAATGTATTCGGCCCCTGCTTTCCGACCCGCTTGTCAAATTTATCGGGGAAATAGGGGAAAAAGAGAAGAATGATTTTCTCGGGAGGGCATATGCTTTATTGTTCCCCATCGACTGGCCGGAGCCTTTCGGCCTGGTCATGATCGAGGCGATGGCCTGCGGTACGCCGGTTATTGCATACCGGCGCGGCTCTGTCAGCGAGATCGTGCGTTCCGGTGAGAGCGGGTACGTCGTCGATAATCTGGAGGAAGCCGTGGCCGCGGTAGCAAAAGTCGATACCGTGAGCCGTCGACGCTGCCGCCAGGCATTCGAAGCGCGTTTTTGCGCTTCGCGCATGGCCCGCGATTATCTCGCTGTCTACCGCGCTATAATAGCCGTCGGCGTCCAGACACAACCGGCAGCATAAGCCGCGGGCCGGGCACGGGTAGAGAACAGTGCCGGAACTGATTCAAGTCGAAGACAATTGGTCCGTGCGTGCGAACTCCGCGCGCGCGGACGATCGCGCGCGCGTTCTCAAGCAGGGGGAAACCTTTGGGATCTTCGACCGATCCGGCGATATCCGCCCGATCGGCCTCGGCGAGGAAGGGCTTTACCATCAAGGGACCCGTTTTCTGTCAGGCATGGAGCTGAAGATTAACGGCGCCGGCTCCCTGGTGCTCAACTCCGCGGTGCGGAAGGACAATAGCCTTCTAATGGTGGACCTCACTACACCCGATCTTTACGAAGCGGCGAAGCTTAATATTCTCAAGGACACGCTGCACATCTTCCGGGCCAAACTTTTGTGGGAGGGAGCGCAATACGAACACATACGCCTGGTGAATTACGGCGATCACCCGATGAGTCTTAGGATAAGCGTCTTGTTCGAGGCGGACTACGCGGATATCTTCGAGGTTCGAGGTGTTCGTCGCGCCGTCCGAGGGAGCTGTCTTCCTGCACGCCGCCTAGGCCGTGAGCTAGTCCTTGCATACCGCGGTTTGGACCATGTGTCGCGTCATACCCGGATCATCGCCAGCGTCGATCCGGATCCGGGGGCCGGCGCTCGGCTGTATTTTTCGCTAGTGCTCGGCTCGCGCGATGAACACGAGCTGTTTTTGACCGCGGTCTGCGAAATCGGCGAGCGAATCCAAAGCGCCCCGAGCTACGAGCGGATGTTGGACCGATGGAACGTGGCAGTCACGGCGAATACCGAAGCCATTGCCGAGGTTGTTACGTCGAACGAACCGTTGAATCACTGGTTATACCGCTCCTCGGCGGATCTACACATGCTCACGACCGAGACACCGTATGGCCTTTATCCGCACGCGGGCGTACCGTGGTTCTGCACCGAGTTCGGACGCGACGGGATCATAACGGCATTACAATACCTTTGGATGCAGCCCGAGCTGGCTCGCGGGGTCTTGAATTTTCTCGCTGCCGAGCAAGCCGATACCGAGGCGCCCGCGCAAGACGCCGAGCCCGGGAAGATCTTGCACGAAGCCCGGCGCGGCGAGATGGCTGCGCTCGATGAAATCCCGTTTCGCCGCTACTACGGCAGCGTGGATGCGACGCCCTTGTTCATCGTGCTGGCCGGAGCCTATTTCGACCTGACAGGCGATCGAAGCTTCATAGAGAGTATTTGGGCCAATATCGAACGCGCGCTCGATTGGATTGACCGGTACGGCGATATGGATCGCGACGGCTTCGTGGAGTATGCGCCCGAAAGCATGAATGGTCTCGTAAACCAGGGTTGGAAGGATTCGGCGGATGCGGTGTTCCATGCGAACGGCCAGCCGGCGCGGCCGCCGATCGCCTTGTGCGAGGTGCAAGGGTACGTGTTCGCGGCAAAGCAGGCGGCCGGCAAGCTGGCCGCGCTTCTCGGCGAGCATCAGCGTGCGGTCGTGCTTGGCGAGCAGGCCGAGCAGTTGAAGACTCGTTTCAACAATGCCTTTTGGTGCGCGGACATCCAGGACTTTGCCTTGGCGTTGGACGGGGAGAAGCGTCCTTGTTGCGTGCCGGCATCGAATGCCGGGCATGCGCTGTTCACCGGCATCGCTAGTACCGAACACGCACAGAGCGTGGCGGAAATCCTGCTCGGTGAAGACTCATTCAATGGCTGGGGTGTGCGCACCATCGCCCAAAGTGCGGCGCGCTTCAATCCGATGTCCTATCACAACGGCTCGGTGTGGCCGCATGACAACGGCATCATCGCCATGGGGCTTGCCCGTTACGGGTTCAAGGACCAGGCGCTCGCGATCTTCACCGGACTGTTCCAAGCAAGCACTACCATGGATCTTTACCGCCTGCCCGAGCTGTTCTGCGGTTTTCCTCGTCGCCCCGGACAAGGCCCAACGCAGTACCCGGTGGCGTGCTCTCCCCAGGCCTGGGCGAGCGGGGCCCCCTTTCATTTGCTACAGGCATTGCTGGGATTGACATTCCATAGGGAGAAGCCGCAATTGCGTATCTATCGTCCCTTGCTGCCCGACTATTTGGACTGGCTGCAAATCAAGAATATGAGAGTGGGAGATGCCGTCCTCGATCTCGGTTTTAGCCGCCACGAGCAGAATGTAGCCGTCAACGTATTGCGCAAGGAAGGCGACATGGACGTGGCGGTCATCGTTTAAACAGGAGGAGGTTCGTTCGCGTGACCCCGCCGTTGCGCGGACCCGCGTGAATCCGAGGATAACCTTAGGCGTCAAATTCGACGCTACGCTTGGGAGGGAATGTCGGGAGCCGCCGGCAATGCGAGCATCGCTGCTCGCATTGCCGTCCTTTGGGGTCACTCAACGAAAAAATCGTCTACGCCCATCGGGCCGCCATGAATCAACCTCCTCGCTGGTTTTACCGCTGCGTCACGTTTCAACCTTTCTCCGCCATCCCTGCGATCTTGTCCCTGACGGACTTGGCATGTTGTTGACATTGTTCCCAAACGCTAGGGTCCTGCTTCAGAGTTTCACACTCCTGTTTCAGCGTCCCGTACTGCTGATCGGCCAGTACTCGGTAATATTCGGCAGAATCCATGTGCTCCTCCTGCGCTCCGGCCGATCCGCCCATTGAGCCTCCTTGCTGGCCCTGTAGGCCCTGCGTCCCTCCGCCCTGGGACTGCTGATCAGTTCCGCCCGTACGTTGCTGCCCAGCTTGGCCTTGCGGCTGCTGGCCGTATTGTTGGCCGCCCTGGACCGATCCCTGACCAGATTGACCTTGCGGCTGCTGGCCGGATTGTTGGCCGCCCTGGAACGATCCCTGACCAGATTGACCTTGCGGCTGCTGGCCGCCCTGGAACGATCCCTGGCCAGATTGGGCTTGCGGCTGCTGGCCGCCCTGGAACGATCCCTGGCCAGATTGGCCTTGTTGACCCTGCTGACCTTGGGCGACTCCTTGCTGGCCGAAACTCTGACCACCCTGTCCGCTGCCTTGGCCCTGCATCTGTTGGGCGTCAAAACCTTGCTGCAACGGATGCTGGCCTTGAGTACCACCCCCTTGTTGCCCTTGCCCTCCCTGGCCTTGCTGCTGACCCTTGTCCGACGAGCCGAAAAGCGTCTCTTTAACCTCCGCAACCGTTTCCTTAACGGCCGAGGTCATTTTGTCGATCGGCCCTTTCTCCTCCTGTCGCGAAGACTGCTGCTGGGACTGATTGGACCCGACACCTTGCGACCCTTGCCCAGCGTCCTCCGAGCCTCGGACTTGGCTAAGCAGATTGTCGCGCGTCGATCGAGCCTTCTCCATGCAAGGTTCATAGGCATCTGGTTGGCTATTCTTCAGCGTATCGCATTCCTGCATCTGGAGCGCGTAATCCTGCTTCGCTCGTTGCGTGAACAAGGATGCTTCGCTAATCCCATCTTCGCCGGCCAGCGCTTGGGGGCCAGCAACGCCCGCCAATGCTGTTACGGCACTCACTATCCCTATTCGATATTTTAATTTCAACTTTGACATAGGTTCCTCCACGAATTATGTAACTTAAGTCACCACGCAGCGGCAGCGCATCGCTACCGCATACCCATCACGCGTTACCCACGCCCGCGGAATCTGAACAAGAGGCTTCATGTGGGGCCCATTTCGGCTTGGAGCAGAGCACAGCGTGATGACGTTGTTGGTCAAGCATCATGCCAAAAAAAACAATGAGTATAATCACCCGGTTGCTGCCGCCGCTGAGACCTATGGTTGTAAAAGATACCGACATCCCTCATGACATCGGTAGAATTTGCAGCAGCCATGTGGAGCGGCCGTTCATGTATTAATACCCGATTCACGATCAATGTAACTCTTACATCGGCCTTGAAAATATTACCTCCGCGGTCCGGGCCAGGACGCTCGGGATGAAACCCTGGGAACGAGTTCGAAGATCCCTCCCCGCAGGGAGAGGACCAGGGGAGTGGGTATAACTGCTTGTTTTTGCGTAGGCTGGGGATTACTGCCTTAGACAAGCTTTTCGGTGTGTTAGCACTCTTAGAAAAACTGGCATCCCCTGTGCCGATAAATGAGATATCGGTTTAGCTCAGCAACAGGAGCCTCTCATGACCACACAGCAGTTTTCCACCATCGATCGACACGATCTCGAGCAACGAATAGCGACGCACAGCCTCAATAACCAGGACCGGCACCGAGGCTTTGCGCTCGTTAACGTCCTCGGCGAAGGAGCATTTGAAATGGCGCGCATTCCGGGATCGATCAATATCCCGCACGGTAATGAAGACGTATTCGAGCGGCGCTTTGCGAAGGACAAGGAGATCATCGTCTACTGCGCGTCTCCCGATTGCCACGCCTCGGACAACGTCGCGGCAGCGCTGGTGACTCGGGGTTTTCGAAGGGTGTATGACTACGCCGGGGGTTTGAGCGACTGGCAGCAAGGCGGATACGCGATCGCGTCGTGGCCGTCGATAGACGAGGCACCTACCCTGCCCAACGCTAGCGTGCGCGGCGAGGCGGGCCGCGTTCAACTGCTCATCGACGCTTTGAACTCAGGACACCTCGCCTAGCTTGATTTCTTGGGCGGGTCGGCAAGAGCTTCAGGCGAAGCGAAGGTGAGCACTGGTACGTTATTTCATACCGATGTAATCGGAGGCAATCCCATGGCTCGATGCGACGTGTGCGGCAATGACTACGACAAGGCCTTTGAAGTTCGGCTGGCCGGCCAGGCCCACACCTTTGATAGCTTTGAATGCGCCATCCATGCGCTCGCGCCCACGTGCGCGCATTGCGGCTGCAAGATCATCGGCCACGGGGTGGAAGCGGAAGGTAGATTCTACTGTTGTGCCCACTGCGCGCACCAGGTCGGGATCGGCGGGCTGCGGGATCGGGCTTGAGTTACGCTGCGGAGGGAAGGAATCGCGGTATCCGCGATGAGGCTGGTTGCGATCGTTGCTCTAAGCATGCCGCCGGAGCGCGCTGTCTATCGGAGCCGGTATGTTTGTGAAGGCCTGGCAGCTCATTTATTTTGAAACGTGATGAGCGTAGTCCGACTGCTTTTTCTGGCCGGTTACGCACTGATCACGGTCGCGTTTGCGGCGTGCGGATTCGCCCTGGTTTGGTTTGCGCTGTTGGAAATATGGCATGCCCTGGGCCCGGCCGACACGGAGTCAGCCAGA
Source organism: Chromatiales bacterium USCg_Taylor (assembly GCA_002007425.1). Classification (GTDB taxonomy): domain Bacteria; phylum Pseudomonadota; class Gammaproteobacteria; order JACCXJ01; family JACCXJ01; genus USCg-Taylor. The sequence continues at coordinate 7,133 of MUGK01000013.1, forward strand.
GAACGATTCAATGCGATCCTAGAGAGCATCGGGCTCCTGACCATCGCGACCGCCTCGCTGGAGCTGGGCCAAACGGTCCTCGAAGAAGAGATCCAACGGAAGACCCACACTAGCACGCCCACGCGAGTGCGCCGCTTCCTTTCGCGCTTCATGATCGTTGTCGTCGTGTCGTTGAGCATCGAGCTCTTGGTCGCGGTGTTTGGCCTCGTCCATGATGACCCGGCGCAACTACCCGCGGCCTCGGCGATCGGCATCGCCGTCGCAATGTTGTTAGCGGGATGGGGCCTCTTTATCTGGTTTAACAAGCATGCCGAGGAGATGGAGCCGGAGGCGATGGAACGGGCCAAGCGTGAGGACGAAAAGATGAGCTAGAAATAAGCACTGTTGTGAAGGTATCTATGAATGAGACATTGCGCCAATGTATCCAGGAATGCGTTAGCTGCCACGGTATTTGTCTGAATACTATTACCTATTGTTTAGAGCAAGGCGGCCGGCACGCCGAGGGCGGCCATATCCGGCTGTTAATCGATTGCGCCGAGATCTGTCAGACCAGCGCGAACTTCATGCTTCGCGGCTCCTCCCTGCATGCACGAACCTGCGCTGTGTGCGCCGAGATTTGCGCTCAGTGCGGCGAAGATTGCGGGCAGCTCAAGGACGATGCCCACATGCAGCGCTGTGCGGAAGCATGCCGGCGCTGCGCCGAATCCTGCCGACAAATGGCGGCGCATGGCTAATATTTTCGCGCAAGCTTCGGCAAACGGATAGAAAGGCGAGCGGCGAAAGCCGAAACCATGAGCCAAACTGTCACCTCAGGGGGTCGGGTCCGGTGGGACGAAACGTGAGCGCGGTGCCATCGCTTTATTAACCACATTCTCGACCGTGAAGCCCGGGCCGGGAGTCAGCGAGGCATAGTAACGCGCGACATCGCGCATCTGCGCTACGCTAAGGCCGGCCGCAACCCGGCGCATGATGTGGGCATAGCCGGAGCCGCCACGCTGCTGCGCTTTGAAAAGTTGTAGTTGCAGTACGAGATAGTCGGCATACTGACCGGTGAGCACGGGATAAGCCGGGTTGCGGCGCACGGAGCTGGGTCCGTGGCATGCAACACAAGCAGGCACTCGTTGCTTCGGGGCGCCATCCTCGGCGATCTTCTTGCCGCGCTCGTTCGCCCGAGCCGTTGCCGGGTCGGGGCGCATCGCAGCAGGACCCGGCAAGCTGGCATAGTAGCGGGCTAGCTCGCGCACCTCCGCGCTACTAAGGGCTGCCGCAATCGGCTCCATGATGCCGCTGTGACGTTCGCCGCGCGCATAAGCCTCCAGCGTGGCAGCGAAATAAGCAGGACGCTGACCCGCAAGCTTCGGGAACGCGCCGGCGCCGCGACCTCGGCCATCGGTAGCGTGACAACGCGTACAGCTTTCCGTGACTGCGATTGGTGTTGCCTCCGGACGCTCCGTCAGCGCAACCTTGTTCTCGCCATACGCCAGCCAACGATATTCCTCGGCACCGAGGCTCGGGAGCTTACGCAGAAATGCCACCATTGCCCACACTTCATCGTCACGCCGTAACGCGGGCCAGCCTGGCATCCCGGTGAACTTGACGCCGTGCTTGACAACGTAGAAGAGATCGTCAGGGCTCCACTCGGAAAGCCGCGGCGGAAGGTGGGGCGGCCGAGGCGTCATCGCTTCCGCGAACGTTGGGGGGCGCTGTGGGCTGCCGTGGCAAGGAGCGCAACCCGTCTCGTAGTGACCGGCGCCTTTGAGGACCAGCCCCGGCTCGTCGAGAGCCGGGGCCTCTATGCCTAAGCTCTGCGTAGCGATGGACCGGCGCATGGCAAAGTGCAAAAACCACTCAGTGATTGCCCAGTGTCCGGAGCTGGCTTTGATCGGCACGATCCCGGACGCGGCGATCAGGAAACCGCCGATGGCAAGCCCGCCGAGGATGACGGCAGCATACCGGGGCCAGTGATTCATGGCTGCGACCGGTAAGATTTTAGGCCAACCCTGTTTATCCCCGCCTTTTTCGTTTTCAGTAATCCGGCCATTAGCCCAAGACCGCCGAGGAGGTAGGATACGCCTCCCATGAGGAGCATAATCGCCCCGCCAAGGCCTTGGTCCGCGAGTGGCGTAAGCCCGGCGAATCCGTCCGCATGCACATAGAGGGCTCGCGGCGCGAGCGCGAACAGCGCGCCGAGCAGCGTCATGTGCATCGAAGTCAGCAGTAACCCCACGACTCCTGCGGCGCGGCGGGCGCCGTGCCGGTCATTACCGCCGTAAGCGGATAGCCACAAGAGCAGGGCGGAGATCAGAAACATCCCCTGTTCGGCTATCAACCCTATGGTGCTATAGCGCGCCGCATGGTGTAACGCGGGTGCGTGCCAGGTCCACACTACAACCAGTTCCAGCACGGAGGCGGGGATGGCAGCGAACAGCCGGGGCATTTTTAGCACCGGATCGAACCGCCCGCCCGTGACCCCCAGTGCCAGGAGCGGCGCGGCGACCGCCACCACGCCCATGTGCATCAGCATGTGCGCGGAAAACGCCCGGCGCGCCGTGCCAGCCAGCGGTCCCAGCCACACGGCGGCGAGGGTGAGGAGTCCCAATAGGAGTAACAAGCGGCGCATCAGTAACAGCTTCTGAAGAAGAAAATTACCAGGCCCGCGTAGATGACAGCTACCGCGCTTAATGCCGACAACAGCAGCGTGGCAAAGCCAAGGAAGCGGTGCCGATCTTCCGGCGTATCATCGTCGTGCGGTAGGGTCGCGTTGCCGTGGCTGTGCCTGCGGTAGCCAACCCGGCCGACGATCCCGATCCCGGCGAGCGCCAGCACCGTGTAGACAGCGATTGCCACGCGGGCGCTGGCTAGCGAACCGCCGAGGCCGACGACCTTCGCGCACCAGATCGCGGCGGTAATGTAGCACAGCAGGAAGTGCGCGGCCCAGAAGGTCGGCGAGGCGGTCAACAGCCACAGACTCTGATCCTTCTCCGCAGTCTCACTCATCTTGCCCCTCACGCGACCAGCGGAAATCCGGCGATCACCGCGACGGTTACGACGGCGGTGAAAGCGGTGAAGTGCCAGTAGAGCGCCACGTTTCGGATGTCGATGTCGTAACGCGCCGTCATCCGTCCTGCCACTCTACGCGCTATACAGTAGAGCTGCATGATGACGCCGATCAGGATCTGGAATGTTGTCCAGGTAACCAGTATCCAGACGGTCGCGGGATAGACGTGGCTGGTCGGGTCGAGCTCGGTGACCCACGGACCGGCGAGCAACGCCGCTCCCCCGGCGATGGCCAAGATGCTCCCGAGCAATAACCCGGTGTAGAAAGCGCTAGCATGGTCATTGCGGTTCCAGCGCCTTGCCAGCACCGTCTGCGCCCATGCTCCGAGCAGCAACAGTGCAGCCACGAGAGGCCAGAAGTGCCCTGGTCCGGGCACCGGATCGGGCGGAAAATCGGCGCGCACTGTCCAGAAGAAAAAGTAGCCAAAGACCAGCGAGATGAACGCGGTCAGCACCGCCAGCATCGTGATGAACATCGCCCACCAGCCAGCCGACTCCGGGCCCGACAAGTAGAGCGGCAGCTTCAGACCGAGGCCGACATCCTTCTCCGCTTTCTCGGGGATGAGGGCCGTCTCCGTCCACAGCCAGTAAATGATGATGGCGAGCGACGCGAGCAGGCTCAGGAGCGACGGCCACCACAGCGAGAAAGTGCCGAAGATGAAGAAGCCGCCCATCGTCAGCGCGGCCCACAGCGTGATGAACGTCGGCCCCGGCAGTCGCAGGCATTGCTCGGGCCGCGCGTCAATCACCGAGGTCAGAATTGATTCGCGCTTCCCTTCTTCGGCGTCGGCCAGGTAGAACCGTCCCTCGTCCACGTCGCGCAGAAAGTTCGGCTGCTCCCAGAGCGGGTAGCGGCTGTCAATTTCGGGGATCGAGCGCATGCCCCAAGGCTTGCCCGGCATCTCCTGCGTCCACTCCAGTGTCCCGGCATTCCACGGATTGCGCTCTGAATAAGACTGCTTCTTTTTTGGACGAACCATGTCCCAGAAGACGATGGCGAGGCCCGCCGCCAGAATAAACGCGCCGACGGTCGAAACCAGATTGAGCGCATCGAAGCCCAGCCCCGCCTGATAGGTGAAGACTCGGCGCGGCATGCCGCGCAGCCCCGTCAGGTGCATCGGCAGAAAGGCGACGTTGAAGCCGGTGAATGCGAGCCAAAAAGCGATCTTTCCCAATTTGTCGGAGAGCTTTTTGCCGTTGATGAGTGGAAAAAAATAATAACAACCGGCAAGGATCGGAAAGAGCGCACCGCCGATCAATACATAGTGAAGATGGGCCACGACGAAGAAGGTGTCGTGGGCCTGAAAATTGAACGGGGCTACCGCTACCATTACGCCGGTCAAGCCGCCCAGCACGAAAATCACCAAGCTGCCGAAGGCATAGAGCATCGGCACCGAGCGCACCGTGCGCCCCGCCGCGAGCGTCGCGATAAAGCAGAAAATTTGCACCCCGGTCGGGATCGCCACAGCCTCCGAAGCCGCCGAGAACAACCCGAGCGAAATGCCCGGCAACCCGGTCGTGAACATGTGGTGCACCCAGAGCCCGAAGCTCAAAAATCCTATGCCCACCGCCGCCAGCACGATCCACCCGTAGCCGACGATAGGCCGCTGCGCGAAAGTCGGCACGATCATCGCCATCAGCGCCACCGACGGCAGGAAGATGATATAGACCTCCGGGTGGCCGAAGAGCCAGAACAAGTGCTGCCACAAGAGCGGGTCGCCGCCGCCCGCCGGGTCGAAGAACGGCCAGTGGAAGGCGCGCTCGACCTCCAGCAGCAGACTCCCGGCGATGAGCGGAGGGAAAGCGAACAGGATCATCGCCGCCGCCACCAGCACGTACCAAATGTAGAGCGGGATGAGGTTGATGCGCATCCCCGGCGGGCGGGTTTTGAGCGCCCCAATGATGATTTCGACGGCGGCGGCAATCGCGGCGATCTCGATGAACGAGAAGCCCAAGAGCCAGATGTCCGCGCCGATGCCGGACTGATATTTGGAGGTCAGCGGCGGGTACATAAACCAGCCGCCGCGCGGTGCGGCATCGAAGAAGATCGAGCCGCACAAGAATATCCCGCCAAGCAAAAAGCACCAGAAGCCGAAGGCCGACAAGCGCGGGAAGGGCAGTTCGCGCGCCCCGAGCATTTGCGGCAGAAACATGACCGCGATGGCCTCGAAGATCGGGATGGCGAAGAGGAACATCATCACCGAGCCATGCACCGTAAAGGCCTGGTTGTAGAGGTCGGCGGAGAGAAAGTCGTTGTTGGGCCGGGCGAGTTGCAGGCGCATCAACAGGGCCAGCACGCCGCCGAAGAGCAGAAAGAAGAACGTCATCGCCACGTACCAGAGCCCAACCACCGAGTTGTTGACCGCCGACCAGTAGCGCCAGCCGGTAGGTTGCTTCCAGGCTTCGAGCAATCGTTCTGTCTGAGCGCGCTGGACTTCTTCGGGTGGAGCCGCTGTGAGCGGCCCTGGGTCGATGCTCATCGGAGTCCTTCCAGATAGACGGCCAGCGCTTCGATGTCTGCTTTCGGCAGCATGCCGAAGGCCGGCATGAGAACACCGGGCTTTGCTTGATCGGTGCGGGCGATCCAATGCACGAACGCTTTCGGCTTATTGGGCAGGATGCCGGCGCCGATGCTGAGCCGGCTCCCCACGTGAGTCAGATCCGGGCCTACCACACCGTCGGCCGGCGTGCCGCGGATCGCATGGCATGCGCCGCACCCGTTCGCCAAGAAAGATGCCTGTCCGCGCTTCGCGAGAGGGGTGCTTGGTGGCAGTGCCGTTGCGCGTTGCCGCATGAGCCAGCGGTCGAAGGCTGCTTTTTCTTCTACCCTGACATAGAAGCTCATCAAGGCGTGAGAAGTCCCGCAATATTCGGCACAGGCGCCGCGAAAGACGCCGATCTTCGTCGGCGTCAACGAAAGCCGGTTCACGCGACCCGGAATCATGTCGACCTTGCCGCCGAGCGCAGGGATCCAGAAGGAGTGGATGACATCCGGGCTTTCCAGTCGAAACTCCACCGGCTCGCCGACCGGCAGATGGATTTCGTTCGCCAACACAACAGCATCGGCGTCCGAAGTTTCGTAGCGTACGCGCCACCACCACTGTTCACCAGAAACGGCGATCTTGAGGCTGCCTTCCGGCGCCGGCGCCAACAGCGCCGGTATCGGCGCTAGCCCATAGATCAGCAGCGCGGTCAACACGATGGTGGGAACAATGGCGCCGCCGCCGAGGATCAAATAGTTCGCATGGCGTCCGCTATGAGAACCGGGGCGAGCCCGGAAGGCATGGATGGCAAGAGCGATCACGGCGATCCAGATAACGATGGCGCCTCCGGTCATCGCCCAGAAGATCTCGGCGATGCGCTCGGCGCCGCGTCCCGCTGGCTCGAGCGTCGATTGGACGCCTCCGCAACCGGCTAAAGACAATGCGCCCAGAGAGGCAAACCGCGATCGTCGTTGCGCTGCGCTTAGTGCTGCGCCTGCTCGCAGGCGCGCACCCCCATCCACTCGGTGAGGAGGTCCGGGGCGATACCCGCGTCGCGCTCCCCGAGGGCTTCCATGGGTTTCACCGCAATGTGCTGACCGGGGTCCGTTCGCGGATCGCCTCCTCTGTTTTCAGTTTCGATCAAAAAGAATCCCGCCTGTGATGCCAGATAGGGGAGGGGGGCACCCCAGGGCGGGTAAACGGGGAGGCGAAAGGGTCACATGTAACTTTAGGCGTGAGCGCGAGCGCGATCGCGCAAATTCCGGACGACGTCGTGGTTGGCCAATACGCCCTGATACTGCCGCTCGATCACGCTGCGAATGTCAGCGGGTAGATCCTGGGCCAAGGCGTCTTCATATCGTCGCACGGCAATATCCTCGCCGCGCTCGCATTCCGCCAGTACGGCCGCCTCGTCCTTACCGGTGATCGCTGATTTGACGTTCAGCCATCCCCGATGCAAGATACCTGAGACGCTACCGTGCGTATCTGGATCGCCTCCCAGGCGACGGACTTCGTTTTGCAGTTCGCTAGCCGCCTCCGCGCAATGTCGCGCCCGCTCCGTGAGCATACCCTTGATCTCGCTGTCCTCGACATTCTCGGCACAGGTACGAAATCCCATTTCGCCATCTTTACAGGTTTCGATAACCTCGTTAATCGTAGCAATCACATTTTGATTTTCCATAGCTCCTCCGTTCAATCTCGCCTAGCTCGGCTAGATCCTGCCCAAGAGCAACAAAATCAGTACCACCAGCAATACCGTGCCGAGGATACTGCTCGGACCGTAGCCCCAGCCGCTGCTGTACGGCCAGGACGGTATGGCGCCGATCAAAAGCACGATCAGCACGATCAATAAAATGGTTCCTAATGACATCGCATTCTCCTATCTCATGAATCGTAGTCTCCGCTTGGATCACGGGCGTACTACCGCCACTATCGGCACTCTCCTCTATGGGGTCGTCTCCAACCGTTGGATTTGCTCCGCGGCCGCGCCCAGCGGTCGCGGAACTCGACGTCCGGATTTACTATAGGCTCCGGACCCATCGATCGGCTTCTTCCTGCGCTTTCTCTTTGCTGTAGCCGTACTTGGTCTGCAACTGGCCGACCAGCTCTTCGCTCTTCCCTTCCATGACATCCAACTCGTCATCGGTAAAATCACCCCACATCTGCTTCGCCTTGCCTTTGACTTGCTTCCAATTACCCTGGACTTGATCCCAGTTCATGTTGTCCTCCTCGATAGTCTATTTGGGTTGTGTATAAACCCGCAGCTCAGCCGCGGGGTATCCAAAGCGACCTCAAATACCGTGCCGCTAAACGGCATAACGCAATTTGCCTTTCTGGTTTAGTAGGATAGCACAGTCGCTTCGGCGAACGGTGAAGTCGATCATGAAGATTGACAGCAAGAATTTCCGGTGGATCTTGTAAACTTTACACGAGACGACATTCATCCCCGAGGTAAGCGATACGGCGATGATGATCCAGATAAACCTTGAGCTGCTGGCGCGTGTAAGATTCGCAACGACGCAAGGTAATATTTACACGAATAAACGCAGCGTTTCTTTCTAGCGGTATTGTTTCTGGATTATTACGAGCGCAAACTGACCGCGATTGTCCATCTCGGAACACCAGCCAATAGCGGGCATTAAATGTGCTCATGGGCACATACGCTAGTAAACCTGAATTCGCAAAAAGCGGGAGAATCAAATGAACAAGTCAATTTCTATGATATTTGCTGGTCTTGTACTCGGTTCGCTGGCCGGTTGCCCAAATCAAGGCCCCGCGGAACGAGCTGGGGAGAATGTGGACGAGGCCGTCGAAGAACTGAAGGATGAAGCCGATGACGCGACCGACGCGCGTTGATAACTAGCTAGGCGCGCAAAAAAACGAGGAGCAGGTTTACTTCACCCTGCTCCTCATCGCTTGTTTGCGCGATTTTAACGCTTGCGCTGTGGGGTCTCGTCTGCGGTGGCCTTGCTCATCCGTTTCCCCTCCTCCAATCCTTCCTCCGCAATCCTGCTACTTTCCTCCAGCCCCGTTTGCAATTGCGCGGAAACCTCCTGCACTTGTTGCTCTATCGCCTGCCCCAGATTGGATTGCACTTCCGCGAAGGTCTCGTTGGCTTGCCGCATATAGCTCAGCGTCTTCTCGGCACTAGCTTCGAAAAGCCGGCTCATTCCGTTTTCGCCCGCCTCGAATATCTTCGAGCAATTGGGCACGCCAAACAGGGTCGCGCCTTTTGCCTGATACTGCATGAACGTTCTAACTGCCGCGAGCTGAATATCCATCACCCGCGCGGTTCCCTGCAAAAAGATCTCCGCGAAGTTCATCGCTTGCTGTGTCCCCGTCTCGCGTTGCTGCATACCTTCATTTGTACTCATGTTTCCTCCTCACTCGGTTAGGGTTTCTCGTACGCGTGCACCAATGGCGGTAGTCTACTCGCCGCCATTGTGCATTGCAATGCAAACACAATACCCATAGGAATGCGTCGGGAAAACCGTAGCTTAAAAGAATGCGGCGACGGCCGAATTGGAGAATCCGGAAGATTGCATCGCAGAAAGTGTCGCAACGCCGAATCGGGGCAAAAGACGCATTTTTGGAGGTTCCCTTTTTCATCGAAGCAATACCCGCGACGCGGCTTCATCGGCCGGGCTATCGATTCAGCGCTTGACATTGCAAGGCCGTCGGCTACTATACCATCTATATGGATGGTCAGAGGATGGCAACAGGATCGTCGCGGAGCGTTTATGGGCGTGCGTGATCTGCGGTCGAAAGCAGGCGACAGCGAGAAAATTACGATTACCCTCGGCTTCATCGATCTGGGGCAGATCGACCTGTTGGTGCACGAAGGGTTTTATTCTAACCGCACTGACTTCATCCGCACTGCGATACGCAACCAACTCACGACGCATGCCATGCCGAGGTAGTTAAACAAACCGCGGCCCGCAAGGCCTTGGTTCTCGGCCTGCAGGACTTCAGCCGTCAAGACCTTGAGACCGTGCAGGCAGCGGGAGAGAAGCTCCAGATCCAGGTGCTCGGTCTGGCCCGCATTGCCGAGGATGTGTCCCGCGAACTGGCCCGCGCCACCATCGATTCCGTCACCGTATTGGGTGCCTTGCATGCGAGTGCGGTAGTCAAGGCTGCCTTAGCCCTGAGCTGCGTAAAATGTTCAAGCGCGATAACGCGCGGTACCGCGACCCAGCTGCGTTCCGATCCACGGCTGGGTCGCCCTGTACAAACACACTATTGATAATAGCCCTCGAGCTGTTTATTCCAGTCTCGGTCCGCCACTTCGGGCCAGTCATTGTCTTTGAAGCTTGGCGCGTTCTTCCACGCGGTCTGGTCTATGTTGAGCACAAAGCCAGCCGCTTTGGTGTTCAGGCTCAGCGCCTTCCAGGGAACCGCGTGCAGCGTATCGCCCACTCCTAGCAAACCCCCAGAGGAGATCACTACATAAGCAATATTTCCATTGTCGAAGTTAAGAACTAGATCGTGGATTTTGCCGAGATCTTCGTCCTGGGAATCCTTTACATTCATCCCGATGACCGTCTTAGCGCGGTGCGTCTGCGCGAGATCTTGGCGGAGATCCCTGCGCGCCTCGGTAACATCTTGCTTTTCTTCCAGCACATCCTTGCGCTCTTCCGTCACATCCTGTTGCTCGTCACGTTGCCCTTCGAGCACATCTTGCTGCTCCTCTCGCACGTCCTGCTGCTGGTTCCGCACAGCCTCTTGCTGTTGTAGCACTTCTTCGCGCTGATCCTCGACATCCACCGCTACTACCGGCGCCGCCATGCCGACCGTCAGCGTCGAGACGGCCAGAAACTTATATATATCTCTCATGATAACCTCCACATTAATACGACTCTCGATTGACCCGGCGCCGCCGATACGACGCCGGCACATACCACGACGGCGTTCAGATCCTGGACATCAAGCCATCGATTGTTCGAACGTGCATCCGCTGGGTTGCGAGTAGCTCGCTGATGAGCGTCTTCTGATCTTGGGGTATGCCCGTATCGTCCAGAACATCCGCATACTCTTTCAATCCGCTTTCCTCGCCTTCCTTCAAGGCCTTCAGCGTCGCCTTGTCACCAAAGAGCTGAGCTGTTCCCATGACAATCGCGGACCAGGTGCCCCATGCGCCGGAACTGTGCACCGGCTCTCCGCCCTTTTGACGAATTGCCGCCTCGATCCGGGAGGCTGCTTTTTGATGGTCGTTGAGGATTGCGCTCATTGCATCGATCGCCGGTATGTGTGCGGGATCGGTGCCTTTCTTCTCTAGGGCCTGCTGATAGGTTTCTATCGCCGACAGTTCGCTTGTCAGCAGCTTATTCATTTCATCGTGCATCATATTAACCTCCGGGTTCGTTGACGTTGGAACTACACGCGAGCGGAGACACCCATCTCTCGCGGTTCGTCTGTATCTTAGCCAAGGTTCGTGCCATTAGAGAGGTCTCTATAAATCAACTTGTTAAGCGAAGAAACGACAATAGTATCGGTAACAATTACCTACGGGTCGTGTAACTTCTACAGGGCAACTTGGTTCGGCAGAGTGACGCGTGAGCGGGCACTGCTAACGAGACGCAGAAGCCGCCCCGCCTTTCCTGCCTCCCTTCCTGGCCGGAGCCTTGTTCACGGTTTTTCCGCGGCCAGAACCGCTTTTCTTACCGCCGCCGGTCATCTTATTGACGGTTGCCCAGGCGCGAGCTTCGGCCTGATCCTCGGGCACGCCGCGCTCGAGGTAAGCTTCTTCGATGTGCGCAGCTTGACGCTTCTGCTTGTTTGTGTAGCTCGACTTGTTTCCTCTTGGCATGGCGATCTCCTCCATAGTTTCCTAGGATGCTTATGCGGGTGACTCTTTCCGGAACGCCTTCTTGGCGGCATCCAGCTTATTCCCCATATGATTCCGCTCCGCGCCCGAAAAATGCGAGTCACTCGCTATAGAGCAACGGCATCTACCACCATCGCCATGAGCTCCGACCCCATCCCATGAGGAGGCTAACGGCGAATACGATTAAGAAGACCCAAAATAAGGCTTGAGCGATACCCACGGCGCTGGCGGCGATCCCACCAAAACCGAAAACTGCTGCAATTAATGCGATGATTAGAAACAATGCGGCGTAACTTAGCATCTCGAAACCTCCTGTCCCCGGTGGGGATACGTTGAACTGCTTCGGCTCGACGACAAATCTGGTCAAACGGCCAGCTGCTCGCACAGCCTACCCCGAGGCGGCAATGACTGTGCCACGCCGGCAATCTGAGCGTAAGTCACGGTTTGCTTTCCCAAAGTATTATTCTTAAATCACGCGACTGACTACACTGCCGGCAAGTATTACCGCGGGAGGCGTAAAAGCTTACCGGCGTCTCTTAAAAAAATAGGTGCCGTATCTCTATCCTATTCTCCGCAAGCCATGCTATCCGGTAATCTTTACGTCCGTTCTGCAATATTTACTGCCGGTTCAATGAATGCGCTCTGGTATCCGCTTGATCCTAAAGTCTATTGGGTCACTGGTTCGCTAGGCATTCTTCGTGCGTTGCCGTAAGTAGGAAGGTCCTGACCGAATCGTAAGTCGGGTGGGGATCAACGGACCGGACCTTAGAGCTAACGGGATCGTTTCAGGGCCTTCCTCTTCATTTACAGATAGGCAAATATCTTCTGCCTGCAAAGCAGGCTCATCAGAACGATTTTCCGTTCAGGAGCGTGGAATATGATAAATAATCCTTCTTACTCTGGGCGAGACCCGAACGTCCCAGATCGCGATCTACCCCCGGTGACGGTGACCACCGTAGAGAGCATGGAGTATGTGGCACCGATCAAACGCATCGCGTGGGGTGCGGTTTTCGCCGGCGTCGTTCTCGCGATCGGTATCCAAGTCTTGTTGAACCTGTTGGGCGCGGGGATTGGTGCAAGCACGATTGACCCACTGAGGGGCGACACGCCCAATGCCGAAGTCTTGGGTATCTCGGCAGCCTTGTGGTGGATCCTGTCGGGTCTTATCGCGCTCTTTGTCGGCGGGTGGAGCGGCGCGCGGAGCAAGCTTCCGGCGGGGCAATGAGCGATCAAGAAATCGATTCATTATTGGGCCGCCTGATCCGTCAAGGCCAAGCGGTAGCCTCCGAAGTAGATCGTGAGGAAGTCGTGAATGTCCTGATGGCGCGGACCGATATGGCCCCCAAGGTAGCCGATGCGGTCGCGTCGGAAGCGGACCTTTCGTGGGAAAGCATTAAGCAGGAAGCGCGGCAGTTATTGCGTCAAACCGGCAATCCCGATCTGCAGCCCGAGGCACTGGAGCGACGCGCGGAGCAAGCGTCCGGCGCGGCAATGAGCGATCAAGAAATCGACTCATTATTAGGCCGCTTGATCCGTCAAGGCCAAGCGGTAGCCTCCGAAGTCGATCGTGAAGAAGTCGTGAATGTCCTGATGGCGCGGACCGATATGAGCCGCGAGGAGGCAACGCGTACCGTCGACAATTGGATTAGGACCTACGAGCGCGCAGCGGTCGAAGCAAACCAGGAAGCGCGCGAGGTGGCGGATACGACAGCCGACGCCGTAGCAAAGGCGTCTATCTGGGGATTCCTTGCGCTCCTCATCGGTGCCGCCGCAGCCGGTTGTGGCGGGATCATCGGCACACCGAGGACACCGGTCGTCGCACGGACGTCGATTGCTCCGTAAATGTTTCCTATCCTGAGGCGAGCCAAGGAGGGCATGCCTCGCGGTGTGGATTTATGATTTTCGTATTCTGAAACGCAACTGAGCGAAGGTAGCACCGGACGCCCATCTCACGACCGCACAACGATGGCGTTCAAAAACCATCACTCAAGGAGAAAGAGAATGCCAGCAACAAAAGCAAGCAAAAAAACGTCTGCAAGCAAGCAGTCCGCGCGTAAGAAAGTCGGTACTAAGGGCAGCGCTAAAAAGGGTTCAGCCGTTAAGACGCAAATGAAGAAGACGGCGGCCAAAGTGCTGGCCGGAGCGGCCGCGGGCGCAGTTCGCGCGATCATAGGTCCGCTCGAAGAGGCTGCGGGTACGAGCGAAAAGGCTGCGGGTCTCAAGCAAGGCGGAAGCGGGAGGTCTACCGGAAAGTCTGGCGACAAATCTAGCAAGCAAGCGTCGTGAGCGAAACTGAAAAGAGCGCAACCGGCGCGAACCCGGATGCGGGCGGCGAAAGCTTGCCCTCGCTGATTGGTCGCCTGGGCCAAGATATAGTCACTCTCCTCGACACCAAACTCGGCCTGCTGAAGCTCGAGATCAAAGAAGACGTAAACGCATATGTGCGCGGGCGCGTCTCGATCGGCGTGGGTGGTATAATCGCAGCCGTCGGGTTCTCGCTGCTGAACGTGGCTATAGCCTTCCTGGTTTCCGCGCTATTTGAAAAGACTCTACTCAGCCAGCCGGTCAAGTACGCGCTCGGCTTTCTTATTACGGGCATGATCTCTCTGATCATCGGGGCAGCCGTCATAATACGAGCTAGAGACCGATTGGCGAAACGGAGCCTCGTGCCCGAAAGGAGCATCGAAGAGCTCGAAAAGGACAAGCGGTGGTTGAAGCGAGAGCCATAAAGACCGACTCGGCGCATTAGCGAAAAACGATTCCATTAGACCATGGATACGCATCGAACCGGCGACTTGCAGATCGATCAAGACCTGGATGCTCAACGCCATCACTGGATCGCCGAGCGGGTCGGGTGGACGGTCATCACGCTGGTGATCCTGGCCGCCCTGCTCGGGCTGTTCGGGTCCGGATGGCTCAGCGAGGCCAGCGTCGGCACGCCGGAGGGGGCATTGCGTCTGGAGTACAGCCGTTTCGGACGCTTTCTGGCGCCGACGACGCTTCGGCTTCACCTGGGGCCGGACGTTATACACGAAGGCAGGGTGTCGATCTGGCTTAACCGAGACTATATCGAAGCTGCTCAGGTACAGCGCATTCTCCCGTCGCCGGACGCTGTCGAGGCCGGAGCGGATCGACTGACCTTTGTGTTGCGGGTCTCGGATGCGGGCGGGCCCACAGCCGTGACGATCTATCTAGAGCCAGACCGGGCCGGTTCGCTTTCAGGCCAGATCGGCCTCGCAGGTCACAAGCCGCTCCGTTTCGATCAGTTTATTTACCCCTGACCATGCCCCTGTGATCACGCTGCGCGAGCAGCGGCAGGTCTCGGCCAACGAAGTATAAAGGAGATCACGATGGATGCAGTCCTGCGTGCCACGGTTGTCTATTTCTTTCTATTGCTGGTCTTCCGGATCGCTGGGCGCCGTATGCTATCGGAGACGACGACGTTCGACTTGGTGCTGCTCTTGATCGTCGCAGAGGCTACCCAGCAAGGTCTTCTCGGCAATGACTCCTCGATCACGAACGCCTTTCTGGTGATCATCACGCTGATCGGTATGGAGATCGCCCTCACTGCGTTGAAGCACCGATCGGCAGGCATAGAGAAATGGATAGATGGCGTCCCCAGCATCATTATCGAGGACGGTCGTCCCCTCAAGGATAGGATGGAGAAGGCGCGGGTCTATGAGCAGGACATCTTGTCGGCCGCGCGAACAGGGTACGGATTGGAACGGATGGACCAGATCAAGTACGCGGTGCTGGAACGCAACGGCAGCATCTCGATCATCCCAAAGCAGAGCAGCGGATAAGCCGCATCTCGGTAAAATGCGCCCAGCGATAGGATGGGCAGGCCGCATGGGCATCGGCGATGAATCCGCCAAGACCCTCCCGAGACCCCATTTAACCACCACGATTTGCCGTTCCGCTTTGATTAAAACGGGATTCTCCGCTTCCCGGATGAGCGCCTAGCGTCGTTCACCAGTAGCTTTGGAGCGTCTGACGTATCGGCATACCAGATAAGATTGGCGACGGATTCCGAAACGCTGGATCAGCGTAACGGCACCAGTGTCCCCTTCGCCGCCGACTTCAACATTTATCTGCACTGCCTCGTGCTCGATGGAGTCTACCGAAAGCGCGCCGGTATTTCATGCCGTGCGCGCACCCACTTCCGTGCAACTGCAGGCTTTACTTGGCCGGATCATCAAGCGTCTTATGCGGTTGTTGACACCCTAAGGGCTACCTCAGGCGGATGATGTATCGGCACAGCGCACTATTTCCGCCCGGCGGGACTGCCCGAACAGCAACCGTGGCTAGCAAGCGTCTGGCGCCGACTGACCTAGGCTTCCATGTACGGTCTTGCGTAGCGTGAGGTCGCACGTCGGCCTCAGGCCGTTATTCGCGATTGCTCGCATCCCCGCAAGCGGGGCCCCTCTCGCCGCTCGATTGGCCACGCGTGACCCGTGCACCGTCCCCCGCAGCTACGTTAATCGGTGCGCATTGGCTTGGGCGCCGCGTCGGCTCTCTCGCTGCGGTAACGCTCGTATTCTGCGATGACCTGTGCGCCGATCAATAGAACCATCGCCGCGATTTCCAGGCTCAGCAGCATGACGATAGAAGTCGTCAGCGAACCGTACACGACGCTGATCTGCGACAATGTCGAGAAGTAGACGACGAGCGTGTGGCGGGTGATTTCCCACAACACCGCCGCTGTGACGCCGCCGATCAATGCGTGACGCCATGACAGGCGACCCACCGGCATGACGAGGTAGATCGCCGACAGGACAAGAACCTCGCCGATCACGCCGATTGTGTAGAGCAGAAAGCCGGAGAGCCCGCCCAGCGAAAATGTCTTGCCGAATAAGTCGATGTCCTCGGCGCCCATCGTCTGGAGGGAGCCGGACACGACCGTCACGACCAGTAAACCGATTCCCAGCGACAGGATAAAGCAGTATGGGATGATCGCCGAGATGAGGAAATGCCGCCGCTTGATCGCGGCCCGATGGTGGAAGATCACCGACATCGCATTTTCGAGTACGGTGAAGGCGAGCGAGCTAAAAAAAATGATCGTGACGATCAAGACCCAACCGATGACATCGCGATGTTCGAGAAAGGTCGTGAGCTCTGCCATGATCGCGTCGGACTGACCCGGAACGATGAGCTCGAGGTAGCGATTCGTCGTCCGCAGCAATTCCGCTTCTTCGACAAAGTTCGACAACCCGATGAGCACGAGAATCGTCAGTGGCACGAGCGACAGCAGGGTGTAATAGGCAACCGCCCCGGCCAGCAAAAATCCTTGGTTCGCGCGAAATCCTTTGGCGACCCGTATGACGAAAGGACCGGGGTCTTTCGCGATCGCCTTAGCGGTCGTACCGAACGTGCGCTTTTTGGTCATCGGTTGGGGAGCAATGCGAAACGTACAGCGAATTGCCGCCGGCGCCGGCGAGCAAACCCCTTACTGCCAACTCATGCAGCCGGTGATATCGATCAAGAATACCGCATGTTCCCATTCATGCGGGAGTTATTCATCCTGGTATGATAAGCAAATACTGCAGTGGCGGAAAAGGAGCGAGCATGATGGCGCGGAATTATATCAGCCTATCCCCTCGCCGCTTCAACCGCGACCAAGATGCCAACAATCCGCGGCGATCGAGTTTTTGTACACTACGGGCGAGGCACAGCCGGGCAAGGACCTGCAGAAGCTGCTGCTGTGGCAGTGCCGGCAATGCTGATCGTCCTCATCGTGCTGGCCGCAGGCGGCGCGCTCGCTGCGAGCCTCCTCGCCAGCGACAAGATATTCGGTCTCCTTCGGGACTCCGCCATCCTCTTCGCCGGCGGCCTTGATCATCTCGTTCGCCTATTCTAATCTGTACGCTGGCGGCTGAGCGAGCGACGGGGCGATATTGCTTTCCCTGCCGCCGACACGCTAACCACACATACTCATCCATCGCCACGGAGGATGCCGAGCTGCCCAACCCTTGGTAGATTGATCGCCTGCTCAGGCGAGTGCGCGGCTCGCGCGGCGTGCTCGCGAACGTGTAGGACCCATCAGCCGGCCGAACCATCGCAGAGGAGGTTTGCGTGCAGGTACTCGTTGTTCGTCACGCCATTGCCGAGCAGCAAGAGGAGTTCGCGCGCACCGGAAAGGACGACTCTCAGCGTCCCCTCACAGATGATGGGCGCAGGAAGATGCGGCGCGGCGCGGCGGCGGGCGGTTGCGCCGGCGATCGACGTCCTCGCGACGAGCCCGCTCGTCCGCGCCGTCCAGACGGCGGAGATCCTTGCCGCGGTCTACAACGGGCGGAACATGGTCACGGTGAAGGAACTCTCTCCCGAGAGCGAGTTTCCCCCGTTCCTCCTGTGGTTGCGCACGCAGGATGCCGGCGGTACGGTCGCGATCGTGGGGCACGAGCCGCATCTCTCCGGTCTCACGAGCTGGATGTTGACTGGGCGCAAGCCGTCGTTCATCTCCCTCACGGGTGCAGCGTGCCTGCTGGAGTGGATCCGTAAGTTGGCGAGCCAGCGATGGAATCGGAACAAGGGATCGTTATCGGTGGATAGATGTCATGAAAGCATGAAGATTACGAATGCAGAATTCGATGCCTCTACGAAAGATCTGACCGCGGCGATGGAAAAGCTGAAGGTGCCTGCCAAAGAAATGAGCGAAGTGCTCCACGTGTCGGTACCACGCGCGCGCAAGTCGTATAAGAACCTGCGACGAAAGAGTAAAAACGTCATTCCGAGGAGTGCTTTTTACGAAGAAGCAATCTGACGAACGCATCCTGGAGTGTCTTTACCGCGCAGCAGCCCGGCTCTTCGGGTCCAGGATCCAGGATTAAAGCATTTCAGGATGACGCCACACGATTGCTTCGCTTCGCTCGCAATGACGACTTAGAGTACCCACCAACAATTCCCAGCCTTTGTTTTAACTAAGCCGCTTGCTTTTTTGAAGAGGAACGAAGCCCTTCAGAATCGCCTCCGGCCAAACATCTTCATTTTCTTTCGTGATTTCCACCAGAAGAACGTCCGGGCGGTTCCGGATTTCATTTAAGAATTTCAACGGATAATTCGGTACCGTTGCAATTATTTTGAGCGGGGAATTTAATGCCTGTCCTGTGATATCCCGGAAG
>MUGK01000121.1 GCA_002007425.1 Chromatiales bacterium USCg_Taylor
GATCGGTTACCTATCACCCGTCAATTTTGAAAGGAGGAACCTAAACCAGAATAGCCTAAACTGAGAGTACTAACTGTCCATGAAACCGGGGCAAGTCCACCTCCGAGACCTTCGCATCCGCCACGACCGCCGCTGTGCCCTCCCTCCAGTCACCGACCTCAGCGCTCTCCACCCCGGGCACACCTTTGAGGGCTTGGGTCACGTGCCGCGCGCAGCCCTCACAGGTCATCCCCTCGATACGCAGCGTAAAATGGACTCGATTGCTCATGAGAGACCGCCGTAATTAGCCCGCGCCGTTAAGAGCCCGTCCCCGCCGCCGGGTCGCCCTCAGACCCTTTGAGCGGTACGCCGCCCTTCGCGTAGCATTCCATCTTTGGCACGTTGAGATACCCGCGGCCCTTGCACGCGTTCTGGCCGTTACAGGCGTTAAACGCGGTCGTGCACGCGCTGGTGCCCTTGCAGGAATTGATGCCCCAGCAGGCGATCTCACCCGCCTCGGCCTGGGGCGCTAAGGCATCGACGGACTTGTACATCGCATAGAAAGCCGCGGCCGCCACCACACTCAGGGCGGCCCCCTTGGCCGCGCGGGTCGCAAGGTCTGGCTTGTTCGCCGCTGTCAGCGAGGTCTCAGGCTCGTCATAAACCTGTGGTGCGCACGTCACGGCGCGCCGGCCGTTGACGACATCCCACACGCTGCCCGCAACCAACAGGGCAAGCCCCCCGTAGACCGACCACGGCATCGGGTAGAGCCCCGTGACCAAGAGCCACAAGCCCGCTGCGCCGAACACGCCACCGCCAAGGCCCAACCAGAAGGGGGCGAGGTTCCCGTGGCTCCGCGCGGAGCGGTGGAGGAGCCATAGGCTTAAAGCGATAAACCCCACGAAGATGGGAAGGAGATAGGCATCGTGGATCAGGAAGCCGAGACCCACGGCGCCCACCGCGGCGATGACCGCCGATATTCCTAGGCAGCACGCGGCCGCGACGGCCGCCCCCACGAGCCCGGCAAATTGTTTCATGAAATCCTGCATGTCTCCCTCCTCCGGTGGTTACCCCGAAGCTCACCGGTTTACGGACCGGTGCGCGGGGCTCGATCAAATTGGTTCGTGGCTTAGCGTCATGGGCCGTCGATCCGTTTGCCGCGCCAGATCCGGATGGCGGCGCAGAGCGAGAGCAAGAAGAGCACGGAAAACAGCATGACCGCCTCGTCGAAATGCGCGGCGAGCAAAGCGCCGGCAGCGGTCCCTGAGAGTGCGAGCGCAAGGAGCGGCACATGACAGGGGCAGGTGATGAGCGCCAGAAAGCCGAGGGCGCAGCTCCACCGGCGCCGCCGCGCGGGAGCGGAGTCATGCGTGAGAATGAACTCGTCACTTTTGATCATCGCCATCTCCTCAGAGAATTGAAAAACCCGCGATCGGCCGCCGAGGGGTCCTTTTCGCCCACTGCCGGCTCAGCTCCTCGACTTATTTGGGCTTGGACGCCTCTTTTTTTTCTCGCTTCTCTCGTCGGCGCTTCTCTCCATCGGTCTCCTCCCGCGGATCTCGCCACGCGAAGGTTACCTGCCACATCACGACCCCTACCAACCCGAATGCAGCCGCAAATCCAATCAACTTCAGAATGTCTTCCATAGCGGACTCCTATTTCATCCCGCGCAGCAGGACAGTTGTTTCACGTCCTTGGTGAAGGTCTGGGCGCAGAGCTTGAGGCCTTCCACCATGGTGAGGTAGGGGAAGAGCTGATCGGCCAGGTCCTTGATCGTCAAACGGTGACGGACGGCGAGCGCCGCCGTCTGGATGATCTCCCCGCCTTCGCCGGCCAGCACCTGGGCCCCTAGGAGCCGCCCGCTCTCGCGCTCGGAAACCAGCTTGATGAAGCCCCGGGTGTCGAAGTTCGCGAGCGCCCGCGGCACGTTATCCAGGCTCAAGGTGCGGCTTTCAACCTTAAAGCCCAGTTCATTCGCCTGCGCCACCGTCAGGCCCACGGTCGCGACCTGCGGATCGGTGAACACCACCTCGGGCACGGCGGAGAGATCCAGGGCCACCTCCCCACCCATCATGTTGATCGCCGCACGGGTGCCGGCCGCCGCGGCGACGTAGACGAACTGCGGTTGTGTCGTGCAATCCCCAGCCGCATAGATATGCTCGGCGCTGGTGCGCATGTGATCGTCGACGACAATGGCGCCGCGCTGGTCAGTCCTGACGCCCACCCACTCCAATCCCATCTGGGGCGTGATCGGGATGCGGCCCGTCGCCACCAGCAGGCGATCCCCGAGCAGGGCTTCGCCGCCAGTGTCAACCCTGAACCGCTTGCGGAACCACTTGCGGCCAAAGCTAACCTGCTTCACGGCGGTATGGGTCAAGATGCGCATGCCTTCGGCTGCGAGCGCCGCTTTAAGCCCCTCCCCGATGGCCGGGTCGGTCTTGGACAACAGGGTGGAGCGCGCAATCAGCGTCACCTTCGAGCCCAGGCGCAGAAACGCCTGCCCCAGCTCCACCGCGACCACGGAGCCTCCGTAGACGATGAGGTGTTCTGGCAATTGCTCGGCGACCAGGGCCTTGGTCGAGGTCCAGTAGGGGGTGTCCCTGAGACCCGGCGTCTTGGGGATAGAAGGCCACGCACCGGTCGCGATCAGCACCCGGTCGGCGTGCAGCCTTTTGTCTTTGCCGTCCGGCTGTTTCACCATGAGGTCGCCGGCCTTGCCGAAGTGCGCGAAGCCGCGGACCAGCGTAATCCCAGGATTGGATTCCAGGATGCTTTCGTACTTGGCATGCCGCAGCTCCTCCACCCGCCCCTGCTGTTGCCTCAATAGCGCCGAGCGGTCGATGACGGCGGCTTGTTTTTTGATACCGTCGAACGGATGGGCGGATTGCAGGTGCGCGAGATGCGCGGCCCGAATCATGATCTTGGAGGGCACGCAGCCGACGTTCACGCAGGTCCCCCCTAGGGTGCCCCGCTCGATGAGCGTGACCTTGGCGCCTTCCTCGGCTGCCCGGATGGCGCAAGCAAACGCCGCCCCGCCGCTCCCGATGATCGCGACCTCAAGCGCGCCTCGCGAACTCCGTCGCGGTTTTAGGGAAGGCGTGGGCGTGTCGACGACCGAGATGTGCGGCCGGTCCGAGACCCCCTTCGCGACAGTCGAACCCTTGCGATCCAGCACCTCCGCGTCGAAACCTTTGCCCTGGACGGTATCGATGAGCTTCGCGCTGTCGACCCCCGCCTCGGTCTTGATGCGGGCGCTGCCTTCGTCGTAGGAGACCTGGGCTTCGACCACCCCGGCCATACCGGCCAGGGCCTCCTCGATCGATTTCGCGCAGTGATCGCAGGTCATCCCGGTTATGCGCAGGGTCTGTACGTTCATAGCGCTTGGCGCCTCGTTGCTTGTGGACCGGCGGTCTATTCGCTGAGCCCGCCTTGAAGCCTTTCGCCTCGATGCTCTCGAGGAGGCGCTCGACGCCGACCTCCGCAGGCGCGCTCACTCGGGCAATCCCCTCTTCGTACGAAACCTCGGCCCACACACCCGGCAAGGCGTTCAAGGCGTCTTCGGCCGTACGCGCGCAGTGGTCGCAGGTCATACCCGTGATGCGAAGCGTATAGGTGCTCACGGTCTCTCCGTAATTCTTAGATCCTGGCTTTTTTAGGGGTCGCCTGCAGATCCCGTTCGGGCCACTCCGCGGTGCGACCTCACGGACAACGCCGCGGCCATAGTTTTGCAGGGTCGTATGGTGCCGTGATGTCAGGCTTCCTTTTTGATTCTTGCCTTTGAAAGTCGAAGCGTAGGAATCGACCCCACACCCGTTCAGTTCCCCACCACAGGCCCGCTGTACTGATCACCAATCCCAGACCAAGCCACGTCCAAGCGCGCGGTCCTAAGGCGAGCAGCCCAAGCCCGTCGAGCAGCGCGACCAAGGCCATGACAAAAAACAACGGTGCGGTGAAGTAACAGTGGGTCCGACCACAGCGCCGTGCATTCGCCGTACAAGCAGCCCCCATCCAGAGGAGGCTCGGTACCCAGATCCAGGCACGCCACGGCGGTTCCACGGATACGGAGCTGGCAAGCGCCAAGCTAGGAAGCCCCCAAGCGAGCGCGAGGCTGCGGCCCCTGGCAACCCAATCCCTTGATCGATGACCAGAGGCTTCTCGCATGTCCGAGCGTGGTCTCATGTTTTTCGGAAGGCGTGCTCACTGGGCCAAACGTGATGGATAGCCCGCGTTGGTTGTGGCATCGATGAGCGCCGCGACACCGGTCTTGGCGTCATCGAAGGTCACGGTGGCGGTATTCGTCTCCGCCGAGACGTCCGATATGACCACTCCTTCGATCCGCATGAGGCTCTTTTTCACTACCGGGGCGCAGGCCGGACAGCTCATGTTGTCGACGTTGAGTATGACTGTTCGCTCCGCGGCCAAGGTGGGGCACGCCCCCAGCGCCGTCAGGAGTATGATGGGCGTTAGCTTTCGCATGTTGTGTGTCACATTATGTTTCGATAAATAGCGGCGCCACATAGGGGAATGCAAGGGCCGCGGTGATAATCACGGTCGCCGTCCAAAGGCTCAGTTTGGCGAAGCGATCCGAGGCCGGTCTCGCACAGGACGAACTCGGTATGCATGCCGCCTTCGGCTTGCGGTAGACCATTGCGAATCCTGCCACGAGGCATGTGAGTGTTACGACCACGAAGTAGGGTTGATAAGGGGCTAACGCCGTTAGGTTACTGATCCACGCGCCACTGATCCCGAGCGCAAACAAGACCAGCGGCAGGACACAACAAGAAGAGGCCGCGATCGCGGCGAGGATGCCGCCGATCGACACGAGCGTTTTCCCCGCCGCCTGATGTGTCCGACGAGTTTCAACCGCTTGTCTTATCAAAGAGTTCTCCGACGGGTTATCGGAAGCCATGATGATTGCTCCTAATCCAACTGTTGGGTAATATAAACCCTGTAGTAACTACAGAGTCAAGAGGCGTTGGGACGCGATGGACATCAATGCTGAGTCCAGCCGGGCAGGCTTGAAAATCGGCCAGCTTGCGCAGGCCACGACATGCAACATAGAAACCATTCGCTACTACGAACGGGCAGGGCTCCTTCCGTTACCTCCCCGTTCGCAAGGCGGTTACCGGATCTATGAATTAGAACACGTCAAGCGCCTGAACTTCATTCGGCGATCCAGGGATCTCGGGTTTAGTCTCGAAGAGGTCCGGGCTTTGTTACGGCTCGTGGACGCGCGCGGACGATCGTGCAACGAAGCGCGTGCTCTCGCCGCGCAACACCTCACTGATGTGCGAGCCAAGATCACGGATCTGAAATCCATGGAGCGGGTGCTGAGAACCATGATCGCTCGCTGTAAAGACGGGAACCTGCCGGATTGTCCTCTCATCGAGGCCCTCTTTAGGGAGTCTTGCTTGCGGTCTGGCGATCTTGCGCCATAGCGCTTTTAGCCTCGTCGTTAAGGGGAATGCGCCGACGAACATGTTTGCCTGGCTATCAATCTGTGGATGCGCCACTCCGGTCGGGGATACGGCGCCCAAACTTCTCGAGCCACGCTTCCAAACTCATCAAGCGGCCGTCCTTTACGTGGGCGGATACCGCCGTGGCTGATCCTCGCACAGCTTCGCCATAGGTGGCGACTACAGCATCAGGATTGACGTGTACGACGTGTGTAAACAACGGCGCATTCTGCCGACGGCGGTCACAAGCGGCTTTGAGGCGCGCCGCATCGAACTCATTGGTGATCAGCGTGTACTCAAAATCCTGTCCCGCCGATTCAAGCCGCGCATAGGCCTCGAAGTCGGTGTGAAACTGCTCCTCTCGATCAGCTCGAATACTCCATTTGGCGCTAACGAGAGTGCGGTGATTTCCGCGAAGGAGTGCAAGATCCACCCGCCTCGGTTTTTCGTTCGGCGGAGGTGCATGGAAACCAGGCAGATCATGTAGCAGACACCGACTTCGAATTTCGGTCTTATCAGAAAATCGAAGCCGCCCGATGACTGCCGCGATTACGTCTTCAAAACCTTCTCCGACAAGGTTGCGCCGCTTGTTTTCCTGCGTCACGTACACATAGATCCGTCGTGTCAGTTTGCGAAACTCCTCCTCCGGTGGTTCCTCAGTCATCCACTTTCCGACTACCTCTTTGATGAGGGCTACTAGCTCTGGATCTTCACCCGGCTCGGGAAAGCCGCGTCCTGCATACGGTGCGCGCTGCTGTTCATATACCGCTGTGCGAATTGCAAGCGCCCTGCTTGCTAGATCCTTGACCGCCTCGCGGAAAAGCCAATCGATGCTTTCGCCAAGATCGGCTGGTGAAACGTTGAGCGCATTCGACACCCACGCGTGGAAGGCTAGCGACCTGGCGTACCAGGCACGACCCGGTTGGGCTTTGTCAGATTCGTAGCAATGGGCGAGAGCGGTCGTGCGATCGATCCATAGCAGTAAACGATAGACGTGCTGCCAGGCGTTAGTCGATGTAATCGTTTGGGTGGCGTCGAAATATCGCGCAAGCAAGCGTGCGCGGTTTTCTGCTCCGAAGGCCCGTGCTACGGCCTCTTGGGCCGGGTGCGAGGCGTTACTTCGTTGCGCATCGGCTGGCGACATGCTGGAATGCCGCTACAAGGCAAGGCTTGTGTTTATTCCGTGAAGCCGATCAGCGAGGGCTTCTCTGCATTGAGCTGAGGATTCGATAAGAATTGCCTTTAGCCCAAAATCAAGCGCTACTTCGCCAGTCGTTCCGCTGCCTGCAAAGGGATCGAGGACGGTATCTCCAGGACGCGTGGTGGGAAGCAGCATCTGGCGTACTAGCGCGCGAGGCCACATAGCGACATGCCGGTATGGAGAAGCTTCTGAATTGACACGCCAGAGACCGTCTGGCTCGTCCTTGCTGTCGAACACGATCTCACCTTGCGTTTCCCAAACAGATCCAGCGTTAGCGCGATCGCCCCCGCGATAGCCTGCCCGCGAGGGCACGTCAATGGCTGTTCGATCGAAATAGTAGTTCGGCTGTTTGGAGAAGAGGAAGAGGAACTCATAGTTGCGTGAAGGTCGGTCGCGTGTAGGCTCTGGCATCGCGTTCCCCTCCGCCCTCAAAGTTTTCAAGTTCACAAGAGACTTTGCCCAAATCACGGTACGCCGACAAATCCACTGCGGTCCCGCGTGAGCTCCTATGAAAGCCCGAAACTCCGGGTCCGTCATTGCCAGATGAAAGCGAAACGGCACTCCCATTTCGGATTTGTGACCAATGCTAGAGACGTAGTGCTTAAAGAACTCCGGCTGCTGCCGCAAAGACTCGGCATAGCCTCGCCCCCCCGCCGCGAAGCGGCCGTCAGAGCCATCCGGCGCATTAGTGGTGCCCTTTTTCCCCTGCTTGTTATTGAACGTGTCTGCGAGATTGACCCAAAGGCAGCCGTCGTCCCGGAGAACGCGCCACACCTCGTCGAACACCTGGACCAGATGACGGACGAAGTCATTCGGATGTTGTTCGTGCCCAAGCTCTCCCTTCCAACCGTCCGGCCAGATGGTCGAAGTGCCGTACCGGCGGAGCAAATAGAACGGCGGAGAAGTTAATGCGACCTGAACCGTAGCACTCGGGACAGTGCGAAGGCCGGATATCGCATCGGCAACCAATATCTTCAGCGAGTCATCTATTCCCATTTCGTCTCTTGTCGTTGTAAGATGAAACTGAACCTCCGCAGTATAGTGCCGCTCGGTCACCAATTCATAGCATGAGTCTCTTCCAATGCTAGATGAGCCTGAAGGTGGGGCTTATTTCTAACACAAGATGAGCCTGAACTAGGAGCGGGTAGCTGTTCATGATGGGAGGA
>MUGK01000122.1 GCA_002007425.1 Chromatiales bacterium USCg_Taylor
CTAGACGCCACGCTGTTTCGCAACGATTTCAGTAGTAATTCCGTCGTCGGCAGTGTAGCGGGCGGCGATCTCCCCCTGGCGCAGGGCGAAGCGCTTTACCAGGGCACAGAATTGTTTGGGCGGCTGGATATGGGCGAACTGCTGAGCTCCCCCCATAACTTCTATGCACAAATAGCTTGGACTTGGTTGGGGGACGCCGACCAAGAATCTCCATTCGTATGTCCCTTGATAAATGGCGTGGTTTCGACAACTACCAATGCTCAAGGGGTTCCATTCTGTGATCCCGTCACGCGCGAACTTCTGGGCTCCGGCGATGGCAAGCGTGTGCCTTATGCCCCCGAGCACCTGATCACAGCCACGGTGGGTTACTCGCATCCCATTGGGTTCGATATCAATCTGGAGACGGTGTTCGTGGACTCTCAGTTCAGCGACTTTCCCAACTCCGTGAGCCCCGATCCTAGTGGCCTTGGCAACCACCTATCGGGTGAAGCCGCTCAATATGGATGTCTTTGCGGCGGTGAAGAACCTCTTCGACAACGAATACATCGCAGACCGCACTCGCGGCATCGTGCCCGGCACGCCTCAGCTGGTGCAGGCGGGGCTCAGGATTTATTTCTGATGCCTGAAACGGGGTATCCTGGCAAGGAAGGAAATGCAAATGAATAAGAAGTCCTTGAGCACAATCTTTTGCTGCTTGCTTTCACTCGCGCCAGCAGCCTTTGCTGAGGAAGTCGTGGTTTACTCCGCCCGCATCGAAGAGTTAATCAAACCCATGTTCGATGCATTCACTAAAGAAACCCGGATCAACGTAAAATTTTTCGCCGACAAGGAAGGGCCGCTTCTAGAGCGATTAAAGACGGAAGGCAAGAATACCCCGGCGGATATTCTGATCACCGTTGACGCCGGCAACTTATGGCAAGCGGCCGAGGAAGGTCTGCTAAAACCTGTAAACTCCGAGATATTAGAGGCGAACATCCCTCACCATCTGCAAGACCCGCACAACCGCTGGTTTGGTCTTTCAGTGCGCGCTCGCACCATCGTTTACAACACGCAAGAAGTTAAGCCTGCGGAACTGTCCACTTACGAACAGCTAGGCGATGCAAAATGGAAAGGACGTCTGTGCCTGCGCACTTCCAAAAAAGTCTATAACCAATCGCTGGTGGCGATGATGATCTCGGAACATGGCGAAGCGAAGACCGAGCAAATCGTCAAATCCTGGGTGAATAACTTGGCCACCGACCCGTTCTCCGACGACACCCGGGCGATGGAAGCGGTCGCAGCCGGCCAGTGCGACATCACGCTGGTCAATACTTATTACTACGGCCGGCTAATGGAAAAAAATCCAACGTTGCCCCTAGCGATCTTTTGGCCCAACCAGAAACAACGCGGGGTCCACGTCAACGTCTCCGGAACCGGGATTACAGCCTACGCTAAGAATGAAAAAGCGGCGATCAAACTGATGGAATTTCTATCTTCAGAAAAAGCTCAGAATTTATTCGCTGACGTCAATCTGGAATACCCCGCGAATCCCAAAATCAAAGCCGATCCCGTGGTCGTGGCATGGGGCAGCTTTGAGCAAAATTCAATCAATGTTGCTAAAGCCGGCGAGTTGCAAGCGGCGGCTGTGAAACTGATGGATAGAGCGAAATACAAATAACGGTTGGCAGATGGAAACTTCTACAGCTAGAGCGCCCACGGCGGGCGCTTTCATTTTTTCGCGGACCCGCTCGAACTCCAGCGGTTGGCGTTTGGCCGTTTTGTTGACGGCGTTGTTACTCGCGGTTCCCGTTTTGGTGGTGTTTTCCGCGTTCCTCTCGCCGGAACGCGACATATGGAATCACCTGCTGGAATTTGTGCTGCCGGATTTATTCGTTAATACCCTTTGGCTTGTCATCGGGGTCGGCGCAGGAACGGCATTATTAGGAGTAAGCCTGGCGTGGTTGACCGCGCTTTATGATTTCCCCGGCCGCGGCTTCTTTTCCTGGGCGCTGCTGTTACCGCTTGCGGTCCCCTCTTACGTGACAGCGTTTGTCAGTATAGGGCTGCTGGACTTTGCGGGGCCGCTGCAAACCTGGTTGCGTGAAATCTTCGGCGGGCAAATCTGGTTTCCACCTATCCGTTCCACCGGTGGGGTAATCGCAGTTATGACCTTAGCATTGTATCCCTACGTTTATTTGCTCTCGCGTAACGCGTTTCTCAGCCAGGGCAAACGCACTCTTGAAGTCGCACAGTCACTCGGTTTATCCCGCTCCCAAGGTCTTTTTCGTGCAGCGCTGCCCATGGCGCGACCATGGATCGCTGGGGGATTGCTGTTAGTTTTCATGGAAACGCTGGCGGACTTTGGTGCGGTTGCGGCGTTTAATTACGATACCTTCACGACCGCCATTTACAAAACGTGGTTCGGGATGTTCTCGCTCTCCGCCGCCGCTCAACTGGCCTCGATTTTGATAGTGATGGTTTTTGTTATCGTGCTAATCGAACAGCATCTGCGAGCTGAAGTTCGTTACACGGAAACTGGAAAGGCGGGACGCCAGACACGCTTTGCGCTTCGAGGCACGCGACGCTGGCTCGCATCGTTCTACGCGGCGCTGGTGCTGAGTGCCGGTTTTATTGTTCCAGTGATCCAACTATTAATGTGGTCGAGCGAAGCAAGCGTTGACGCTTTTGATCCTCGCACTTTGCAATACCTTTGGCGCTCACTTGCGCTCGGAGGTATCGCCGCCGTGCTTACCGGCGCGGTCGCCTTAGTCTTGGTTTATGCCAACCGTCGTCAAACGGATGTGACAACCCGCGCCGCCATCCGCTTCGCCACGTTTGGTTACGCGGTTCCAGGCGCTGTGCTCGGTGTCGGTATTTTTATACCGGTTGCCTGGCTGGACGCTCAACTTTCCGTTTTCGCCAAGACTATTCTCGGTATCGATGCCAGCCAGGTCTTGCAAGGCACTGTGCTCGTCATGCTATTGGCCTATCTTGTGCGGTTTCTCGCGGTGAGTTTCAATCCCCTGGACGCCGCCATGCAGCGCATTACCCCTAGCACCGAGGAGGCGGCGCGCAGCCTGGGTCTCGACAGTAAACGCGTGTTATGGCGAGTACACTTGCCGATATTGAGAAGCGGCCTCTTCAGCGGCGCAATCTTGGTGTTTGTCGATGTCATGAAAGAAATGCCCATTACTCTTATGACTCGTCCCTTCGGATGGGACACGCTTGCGGTAAGGATCTTTGAAATGACTTCGGAAGGTCAATGGGAGCGCGCGGCGCCTCCTGCCGTCGCACTGGTCTTGGCGGGCTTACTTCCCATCATCTGGTTAAACCGGCACGCGGAAAAGTGTTGAACGCCAAATGCAGCGCGTGGTAATTTTTTGCGATGCCGGTACCTATTCTGCAAGTAAGAGGCGTCATCCAGGCCTATGGGGAGCACAGCGTAATCCACGGGCTATCCTTTGCGCTCGCGAAAGGACGGATTGGTTGTCTGCTCGGTCCGAGCGGAAGCGGCAAGACCACTACGCTGCGCTGTATCGCAGGATTCGAAGCTATTTCAGACGGGGAAATACTGCTCTCAGGCAAGACAGTGAGCCGCGCAGGTTACCTCGTGCCGCCAGAGCTACGCCGCATTGGAATGGTTTTTCAGGATTACGCGCTGTTTTCTCATCTCACTGTCGCCGGCAATATCGCTTTCGGCCTCGGCCTAATGGCAAAATCCGAACGTGCAGCTCGCGTCGCGGATCTGCTTTCGATCGTTGGACTAACAGACGCGCAAGATAAGTTTCCCCATCAATTGTCAGGCGGCCAGCAACAGCGCGTTGCCCTAGCCAGGGCGCTGGCGCCTGAACCTGAGCTGTTGCTGTTAGATGAACCCTTTTCCAGTCTGGATGCCGATTTGCGCCCGCGCTTAAGCCTGGATGTGCGCGCCATCCTTAAACAGCAAAATGCCACCGCCATACTGGTTACCCACGATCAACAGGAAGCTTTTGCGCTGGCCGATGAAATCGGCGTCATTAACGATGGCGCGCTCATGCAGTGGGACACCGCGTATAACCTTTACCATCGTCCCGCCAACCGCTTTGTTGCCGACTTTATCGGCCAGGGCGTTTTCGTAAACGGCACCGTATTGACCGAAAAACAAGTGGAAATCGAACTGGGGATTTTGAGCGGAGAGGCTGCGACTCAATACGCTGTGGGCTCTAGGGTGGACGTGCTCCTGCGCCCTGATGACATCGTGCACGACGACGCGAGTCCGTTGCAGGCGGAGGTATTGAACAAGGCGTTCCGCGGCGCGGAAATTCTTTACACGCTCAAGCTCCCCAGCGGCAGTACTGCGCTATCGCTGGTACCCAGCCATCATAATCACGCCATCGGAGAAAAAATCGGAATCCGACTCGAGGCGGATCATATTGTGGCGTTCACTAAACCGGCGTGATTTATTCGCCGGGGAGCATGCGCTGGAACACGCCATCTCTGTCGATGACCAGGTGCTTCAACGCGGTAGCCTGCACTCGTGGAGAGTGAGGAGAGGAGGTAGTAATATGGCCTCCCGCGGGTCAAGGTCGGGAAGACACCGCGATGCGGGAAGCATCCGCTGCCAGCTCCGAGTGGTTGGCATGGATCGGTACGCAGACACGCACGGAGAGGCCCCCGAGGTGCCGTTGCGAGAGCGCCATTGCACCGCCCAGGGCCTGGACCCGCTCTTCAATTCCCATGAGACCCAGGCCGAATGGGGTTTCTGGCCGCATTCCTTTTCCGTCATCCTCGACCCAGATGTCCACGACCTGACCTGCACCCGCTGCCTTTCCGGTGCGTCCGTGCGCCGATGCGACCGCAACGCGTACCGAGACACGGCGGGCGCCGGCGTGGCGGGCCACGTTCGTCAGGCATTCTTGCACGATCCGGTAGATCGTGACGCGCAGCGTGTCGTCCAGTTGGTCCATCCGTCCGAATGTCTCGATCGCCCATTCGGTTTGGCGCTGCCGCGATCGCCAGGTTTCAACCAGATCATGCAGCGCCTGATCCAGGCCCAGCTCATCGAGACCCTGGGGACGCAGTCGCCGGAGCATCGCGCGCATGCGCTCCTGAACCTGGACCACGGTGTTCTCGCTGGCCGCGAGCGCTTCGGGAATGGCGGTGTATTGCCGGCCTTGAAGAAAACTATGGATGGTCGTGAGATGAACGGAAATGGTAAAGAGAAGGGGCGCCATATCATCGTGTAGCTCTTGGGCGAGACTGCGTCGCTCTGACTCCTGGAGATCGACGAGGTGGCTCGCGAGTGCGCGCTCGCGCTCCCTGGTCGAGCGCAACACCTCGGCCATCCGGTTGAACTTCTGGTGGATGCGCTTGAGCTCCATCACCGCTCGTTCCTGCATTCGGATCTCGAAATTCCCTGCTTCCAAGCGTTCAAACGCCCCATGGAGATCCGCGAGTGGTCGAAGACCGCGTGCAAGGCCGAAGTAGACGAGACCGCCGACACACAGGCACATCGCCGCGGCGATCACCATGAGCACCCGGACGTCCTGCCACACCTCGCGGATCTCGTCGCTGGGATCGGCCTGCAAGATCACCTGGTCATGCGGTCCATCTAGCGTGATTTCAATGTGTTCGAAGCCCTCCGTATCTGGGGCCATGAGCCGGGAAAACCACCGGGGCACCCCGGCCACATCCGTTGGCCGGGGCGGAAGCGGGCCCGCTCCCGGGCGAATCACCCGGACATGCCTGAGCCGATCCAACGACTCCGTCAAGTCCTCGGGGCGGAGACGGGCGAGACCCGGCGCTAACCGCACCGCGGAGATCAAGCGCTCGGCAGAGCGCAGCGCAGTATCCATCTCCGAACGCATCGCCGCACGTGCGTGCAGCCACAGCACGGTGGCACCGAGGGCGATGCCGATCGAAAGCACCGCGCTCACGATGAGGACGAGTCGGATCTTGAGGGACACCTGAGAGGCCTGAGGTTTACGCCGGAAGCCCGATTGTAAGGATCACCTCCCGCCGGGACAACTCATGGCCGGTTTCGGATTGCCCTAGAACCTTAGCTTCACGCCCACCCACCCGGCGCGCGGCGCGCCGGGTGCCAGGAAACGCTCCTCGGCGATCGGATCGGCGAAGGCGTTGAAATTGCGGGTCCCGCCGGTCTCGTAGTCGCTGTCGAAGAGGTTGTCGATGCGCGCCCAAACCTCGACGTGCTCCCAGGGATGAAAGCGTGTGCGCAGGTTCACGATCGCGTAATCATCCACCGTGTCCAGCTCGTTGCTGTCATCGCCGCGCAGGAACTGGTCGGCGGCGTAGATGAGCGTGCCGCCGACCGACCACTTCGGGAGGATGGCCCAGTCGACGCCGGCCTTGAGGTTGTGCTCGGGTATCCCGGGGATGCTGTCGCCTTCCTGCACCTGGATGCCGTCGGGCTCGACCACGCTCGCCAGGGTTTCGGCGGATTCATAAGTCGCATCCACGAAACCGTAATTGACGGACCAATGCACGGACTCCCACTGCCCGTTCAGACCCAGTTCCACGCCCTGGCGGCGCGTCTCGTCGATATTTCTGAAAAAACCGGCGCCGCCCGTTTCGGTCACGGCGAAGATGAGGTCATCTTCGAGCGTCGTGCGATAGAACGCCATGCGCCAGCGCAGGTCCTCGCCGAGCGGCAGGCGCCCGCGCGCTCCGGCCTCCCAGGTCCTGCCGATCACGGGATCGAGCGGCGGATCGGCCACGAAGGCGTTGGGCAGATTACAAGGGTCCTCCGGATCGGCACAGGTCAATTCTGCTGGTGTGGGAGCACGGAAACTTTCGCTATAGCCGCCGAAGAGGTTCAGATCCTCGAAGATCGAATAGGTGAGACCCCCGGCCGGGTTGAAACGATCGAAGTGGTGATCGCCGTTGAGATCGGCGTTTTCCGGATCGCCGGTCTGATCGCGGATCTCGACCTCGGTGATCTGATAGCGCCCCGAGAAGGTGAGAGCCAAGGCCTCCGTGACATCGAAGGTATCGGTGAGATAAACGCCCCAGTTGTCCTGCCGGGTGGCGACGTCCACCTCGGTCTCAAGCTCACCGACGCGCCGCGTGCCTCGGGCCAGGCCCTTGCGAAACAACTCCGCCTCGGCCTCGCTCTGAGTGAAGTCCGTCTCGTTCCCGTCGTAGGCGAAACCGAAGGTCACGCTGTTCGCGCGCCCGAAGAACTTCGCTTGGTGGCTCAACTGCAGGGTCCCCCCGTAGCCGTCGGTGTCGGTCTCTGTGGTGCGGTCCTCTCCCTCGACTTCGAATTCGAGCTCACCGACGCCGCCGAAGGGCGCGGCCGATCCTTCGCATAAGCCGAGCGCCAGCGCGCTATCGTCCTCATCGACGCACTGGACCTCGGCATCGCCGTTCAAGGTATCGCGTTGGTACTCTCGGTAATAGGCATTCCCCGCCAGCAGCAAGGCATCGGTGAAGGCATGGCTGGCCCTGAGATTCAGGAAATTCAGATGGTTGTCGGTATCGTCGGGAAAGCTGTGCACCGCGTCGCGATCATGGGCGAGCAGGCTTTCGGGGGCGAAGCCGTTGCCCGTCAAGGCGTTGTCCGCGAAGATATAGCTGAGATCGAGATCGGTTTGGTCATCCTCCCAGCCGATCTTCCCGAACAGTTGCCGGATTTCGCTCGGGGACTCGTCGCGCCAGCCGTCTTCATCGAGCGCATTGAAGGTAAGATACCAGTCGAAGCCGCCGTGGTAACCGCCGTGCTCGGCCTCGACCGCCCAGCGCCCGAACGAGCCGCCGCTCGCCTCGACCTCCGTACCCTGGTAGGCGAAACCGCTCTTGGTGCGGAGCGCGATCGCGCCGCCCAGTGTGTTCAAGCCGAAGAGCGGATTCGAGCCCGGGATGAGATCCACGCTGGAGATGGCCGCTTGCGGGATCAGGTCCCAGTTGATCGTGTCGCCGAAGCCTTCGTTGATGCGCACGCCATCCATATAAATCGATAAGCCGATGGCGCTGCCGACCAGCGGCGAGGCCAGGAACCCGCGGTATTCCAGGTCGTTCTGGAAGGGGTTGTTCTGGGCCGCGTTGATGTTCACGCTGCCGATGTGCCGAGCGCCGGCAAGGGCGTGGTCGCGATCACGTCGATCACCGGCAGCTCGATCGCGCCAGCGGGACTGCGCGTGCCCTCTCGGTCGCCCTCCTCCGCCATACCCGGAGAGGAAACCAAAACTAGGGTCAGGATCAACGCAAGATAGGCCGGACGCATCAACGCCGGCGGTTTCCTCAAAACGACGGTTGGACTCATCATGTCACGTTATTGTTGGTGTCGATGGTCAGAAGGCCATTGTTGTTCGTGGCTTTAGCGGCTGGCCCTGTGCCGCACAATCTACAAGCGAAAGCCCCTTTTCGATAGAGTCCCTCACCAGCAATTCGCGTGTGATAACTCCACATGCGATCCGGGTACATATCCCGCCGGTGTGGGAAAACTTCCCGTAGCAGATAGCCTCAGTACGCAGAGTAAATTGTTGTGTTCATTTGGTGTGGCCTCTTGTCGGTAGGTGTTCATCTCAGAGTTTGTGAAAAAACCGTCGCGGCGAAGGGAGGTCGCGTTTCGCCGGAGCGCAGGACGGTTTCGCCGGGAGCGAAACGGAGCGCAAGCCCCGAAGGGGCGAGTCCCAAGGATGGGGCGAGCAACCGGAGTGTATATTGAAATACATGAGGATCCCGAGTACCGCCGGAACGCGAGATCCTGAGCGCAGTAGGTTTTTTCACAAACTCTCAGAGCCATCTCGCCATCCGCGGTACCATGCCATACAGGAATACCACGACAAGCAGCGCGACTAACGCGGGGATCCAACGGACATCAGCCGCGACCAGGATGTGTTTAGCGAACGTGTTGGCCTGGAGCGCGGCACTCAGAGCGCTCGCGCTCTCCAGGTGGTGATAGACAAGGCTGGTCTGGGCACCGAGCCCCTTGAGATAGCTTTCGCGCACCGACGAGAGATGCTCGTTCCCGACCGCGGCTTCGCTGCCAAAAGGCGCGTTGCGGGGGTCATAACCTCTAATATCGCCGGGGTCCTCGATCGGCAAACCGAATCGGGAGGCATGGGGCACATCATCGGCGCTGTAGAAGCCGATCTGCTCGCCCTCTTCATTGAATTTAGGGATAGGCGTTGGGGTATACCCCCCCCACCCCCACGATCAACCCCTTGACCACACCTGGCCTGCCTTCGAACTGCGGTTCCGGGGCAGGCTGCATTTTTGCCAAGATCCTAGCGCCATCGACCTCCCCGGTAACCTCTTTGAAATCGGGTTGATAGCGCGAATTGATCGGCGGCGCTTCCTGACCGTCGGTCATGTATACCAAATGGCTATTGAAGCCCTTGAGGAGCTTGATCGTGTTGTAGAGCCCTTGGGCAATGTTGCTGTCGGCGGCCCAGGCCATGCGCCAGTCGATGCGCGCAATAGCCCCGTCGATCGCGCTATAGTTGCCGCACACCTCGACTGGCTGGAATAGAATGGCGGCCTCGCGCTCGGTAAAAAGGCCGAGCCCGATGCGCGATCCGCAGGGCAGTCGCCGCAACACCTCGCGCAGCGCGCTTTTCATGAACTCCAAGCGGCTGACGTGGCTCCCGTTTGATTCGTAGTCCACAGTGTTCATGCTGCGCGTGATATCGACGATGAAAAGATAAGAGAAGACCGACCGTTCAGCCGGGACCGTTGGGAACGCAAAGACAAGGGTAAGGACACCGAATGCCGCGAGCAGGCACCAAAATCGGATATCGCCTTTGTTCACGGGAGGCCCCTGGGAAAGCCTGGGATGGACGACCATAGCCCTTGCTGGCGTCGCCGCTTATCGGGCTCGTCAGTCTCCGCTTGCGGCAGGTCCGGCACCAGCCGCATGGCGACCTCGAGGTTGTATTTCGCGTCCCAATCCCGGCTATCGAGTCGCAGGGCCTCGCGATAGAGATCCTTCGCGAGCGCGGTGAGGGTAAAGGCGCGCTCGTATTCGGATTGCTCGGTGAGCGCTATCGCTCGGGTGAGATAGAGATTGCCAAGGTTGTAACGCAGGCGTGCGCGGAACCCAGGATCTCCTTTTCCTTCCAAACGATTGAACAACTCTATAGCCTCATCGCCGCGGTCCCTCTGCATAAGCCAGTGAGCTCGCGCGAACGCGACCTCTGCCGGCGGATCCCCAGCGACGGGGATGTCCTCGCCTGCCAGGAGCCGCTCGATGGTTCGGTTGTGGGCGCCGGCCCGGGCCAGGGCGATGCCCTCGATGAGCATCCCGAGGCTCAGACCTAGCAGCAGGATCAGCAAGCTGGCCCGGCCCATTCGGTAGCGCCTCATCGCCATGCGCGGACCTCCGCGAGCTTGGCGCCCAGAAGCACGGCGAGGGCGCCGAACGCAAGCCCGTAACACCATCCCGAGAGATCTCCCCGAGGTATGTGCTCGGCGTAGCGCAAAGGCAGGTTCTCGAGGGCGTCGAGGTCCGCGATGGCGGGCTCCAAGGCCTGAGGATTTTCCGCTTCGTAGGGAGAGTAAGGAGTCTCAAGGCTGTTAAAAAACACATGGAGATGACGTTCCGGCAAGCCGTCCGCCGTATCGCCGGAGGGGCGCCCGCGCGCCTCGAAGATCCCGGGGCTATTGGCGGTGCGCAAGTATATCCAATACAGGCCTACGCCGAGCTCCTTGAACCCCTTGCGAAGATTCGCCTGGCTGCGATGGTCGAGCTCGGTGGCGCCGTCCGAAACCAGGACGATCACTCGGGAACCCGTATAGGGTCTACCCTGGAAAAAGGACAGCGCCATGGCGAGCCCCTTGGCAATATTGGTAAGGCCAAGCCCCGGCGTATCCATGGCCCGGATCGCCGCCTCGATGGCCTCCCGGTGCTCCGAGAGCGGCAGCACGAACATCGCCGAGGTGCTAAAGGAGGCTACCCCAATCAGATCGCTCTTGCGCCGTGCGACGAACTCTAAAAGCAGGCGGCGCGCGGCCTGGGCCTTGGATTCCTCTTCGCCGCTTGGAGGATGGCCGGCAAAGCTATGATCCATACTGGAACTGCGGTCCAAGAGCAGCACCGTGTGCGCGCCCCGGCCGATCCGCTGCACCGTCTGTTCGACCCGGTGAAGACCCGCGATCCCCAGGATCAGCGAGGCGATAACCAGCGCGGCGATCACTCGAAGCGTGTGGCCGATGGCGGTAGAGATCACATCCCGGGGGATCAGTTCCACCCAAGGATACGGCTGGCTCCGGAATAAAGAGGAATAGAACGGCAGGAACGCGAGGGGCAAGAGCGTGAGCACCCAAGGATGCGCCACCGCCAGGTTCACCGGCTGGCCTGCTCGCATTCGTGACAGCGCCGGCAGAATTGCTCCAAGGCCCGCCAAGCATCACCCTCCATCCCCTCGCTGACGCCTTCAGCGAAAAAAAGATACCGGGAACGTTCGAAGAATGCTTCGATCTCCCCCATTAGCGGAAGAAAGGCAGGGCGTTGTTGTATGAATCGTTGTAGGCTTCCTGGGAAAATCGGGGCGCCAGTCTCGTTGAAGGCTCGGTGGATCGCCTGTAAAGCTTGCTTGTACACGGTGAGATCCATAGCCCCCCGACGCAAGCGCCGAAGCTCTCGGCTCGCACGCGAAAAGGGTTTGCGCCGCCGGCCCGGCCACTGCCCGTAGCGCCACAGGGTGTAGAGCAGGGTCGCGGCTGCGGCAGCCGCAAACAGGATCAACCGGATCCCATGGCCGCGCGCGGCTATCGGTCGCGGTCTGGCGTCGGGGCGCACGTATTCCCGGCCGGCTCCGGTGCGGCCCGCAAGCTCCCGCAAAGGCGACATCGTAAACTCCCAGGCGGGTATCGGCACATCGAGGTGATCAGGGCCGCTCAGAACAATCCGGAAGGCAGGGATGGAAAGCGTTTTCACCCCGACCGGGGCATAGAAGGTCTGATAGGTGAGCAGGATCCGGTAGCGATTGGCGGCCTGTTGCTCTATCTCCTCCGCCGCTACGTTGCGGAGCTCCAGCCAGTAATTGAGGTTTCCGGCGGTCGGGATCGAGCCTTTCTGCAATGCGTAGGGTTTCTTCAGGTCCAGTTGGATCTCGTGCCGAATGACATCCCCGATGAGGTATCCGAACGGCCTTGGGGTGAGGAAATCCAAGCGCTCGATGGGAGATTGGGCAGCGGGGGCAAGCGAGGAGAAACACACTGTAAAAATACAAGCTATCGACAGAGTGGCCCGCCAGCCCAGGTCACGAGCACCGATCTCATTGCTCGAACCCGTGCCCATCACTATTGGAGGAAATACTCCGTCACCTTGTTTGCTTCGAAGCGATCGATGAGAAAAAATGGCGCACACCCGCGGGCTATGAAGACCCGCGTGAGATCGCGCCTACGCTCAGCGAATACGGCTTGGAACCGTTCGTGCAGTTGCGGCCGGAACAACAATGTCCGGGTCGCGCCCGTCTCCCTGTCCCGCGCCTGGGCGAGGCCCACGGCCGGCAGTTGCCGGTATTCCGCCGACTCCCATACCACGATCGGCACCACAGCGTGCCGGGAGAACGAGGCCAGCACATCGTCTATGAGCGTGAACGACAGATGAAAGTCGGACACCAGGAACACCAGGGACCGCCGCACCGACACATACCGGCTCGCCTCGCGTAGACCCTCCGCGCCAGCGGCTCCCATGTGCAGCTTGGACAGCCGATCGGCCAGGTCCCAGGCGGCCCCGGCTCGATGGGCAGCGGGCAGCAGGAGATCACGCCGCACGGCAGTATCGCAGCCGATAAAGCCAAACGGGTCGCCAGTACGATAGGCTGACAGCGCCGCCGCGGCGGTAAACTCTGCAAGCAGTTGAAGCTTCCCTTTATCCCCCAGGGATCCCATCGAGCCCGAGAGATCGGCGACGGCATACACGGGGACCGTGCTGCGCTGATTGTAGACCCGCACATGAGGCATCCCAAAAGGATCTCTGAGGCTCATGCGTAGATCGAGCCTGCGTGCATTGGGATGCCTAAACAACGGCTCGTAGGCGCGAAAGTCCTGTCCTGGGCCTGACTGCACGCCCTTGTGATAGCCGGGATGAACGGCTGGGGAACGCCAGGGGAGCCGGTAGTGAAACTCCTGGACGCGGCTTTCTTGCAATCGCGCGCTGTATCCGTTCATCGTTGCGCCAATTTTGTTTGAGCTAAGAGGTTGTGAAAAAACCGTCGCGAGCGAAGGGAGGTCGGGTTCCGCCGGAGCACAGGAACCGGAGTGTATGTTGAAATACATGAGGATTCCGAGCACCGCCGGAACGCGAGATCCCGAGCGCAGTAGGTTTTATCACAACCTCTAAGGTGCGGCGACGGTGTGAAGGACCTTATCCAGCAGCTCGCGCACCAGCGGTCCGCGGCGGAACTCATGGACAGGGCTGAAGAAAACCCGGTGGGCGATGGTCTCGAAATAGATGCTTTGCAGGTCTTCGGGCACCACCATTGCGCGATCGTTGAGCCAGGCGTGCACGCGCGCAGCGCGCACCAGCATGCTCATGCCGCGGGGGCTGGCGCCTGCTTGTACCAAGTGGTTCATGTCGATGCCATCAATGGCAATGGCATACTCCTTCGGGCAACGCGTGGCCTGCCAGAGGTGTAGAGCATAGTCCTGCAAGGCGCTGCTGGCCCGGATTTCGTTCTGCACCATGGTGGCGAAGCGGTTGAGCTCATCATAAGGCAGTACACCCTGCTCCACCTCGCGGAGGAGGTTTTCGACATCGTGAAAGCGCGGATCGAACATCAGCGCCCGCCGGATCTCCGCGCCCCCAGGCAGCTCCATTGCGATCTCCATCACGAATCGATCGCGGGCGGCTGCCGGAAGCTCGAAGGTTTCCTCCTTTTCCACGCGGTTGCGATCTGCGAACACCTGCAGATGCGGAAAATGATAGGCCCGGTTGAAGGCCGCCACGTTGCGTTCCGCCATGACCCTGAGCAGCAGCGAGTGTACCTGCGGGCGAGCCCGGTTGATCTCATTGAAGAAGAAGATCGAGAGCGCCTCGCCGTGTTTGACCAGGGGGCCCGGGTCCACCCAGGGCCTGCCCTGTTCGTTGATATAGGTGTAATACACCAAATCGCTGGGCATGAGGTCGATCGTGCCTTCCATGCGCTCGTAGGCGCCCCCCAGTCCGCGCGCCACGGCCCGCAGTAAGGCAGTCTTGCGCACCCCCACATCGCCTTCGAGCAACACATGGCCGCGCGCGAACACCGCCACCGTGATGAGCCGGATGACGTGATCTTGACCGATGATGGCACCTTTCAAGGTGCCCTCGAAGAGAAGGGCGCGGGCGCGCCAATCGCTCAACACGCTGTCTGGGTTCATCCGCTTCTCTACGCAGGCCCCGGAATGAAAAGCCCCGGCCTCAACCGGGCTTTCCCAGACCCGCTTCTCACCGCTTCAAAGCTTGCTCACCTCGTATTCGAATTTGCCGGTCTTCTTGAGATGCTCGACGCGCTTGGCGTTGCGCGCTTCCATGGCCTTGATGGAGTCTGACTGCTTGTTGATCTCTTCCGGATCGTGTTTTGGGTCGTATTTGCTGCCAGCCACCTTTTCGGGATAGCCGGGCTTGGGCTCCCAGCAATCACCAGGCGCCCGGCACTTGGTGCCGTCGTAGGCCTGAACGCCAGCCGCTAGCCCGACGGTGAGGCTAGCGGTGATGAGCCAGGTAAGGCGAACGAACAAAGCTTGCTTTCATCATGGACCTCCTATTTATTTTGCTATGTCGTGTGTTGCGGGTTTAAAGTTCTTTTGCTCCTCCGGTGTCAGCCATTCGGCCTTCTCCGGGTCACCTTGGTAGACGCTGCGCATCCAGCTCATGATGAGCAGCATCTCATCGATGGTAAGATTCCCACGCTGTGGACCCATCATCCCTTGTGCGCCATCGTAGAGGGTCTCAAACAGTCCTTTGTCGGTGGCGTTCTTGGGATAAGTCCAGTAGTCATCCGCCAGACCCGGCGCGAGTTTCCCTTCCGCGTTGTGGCCGTGGCAGCCGGAACAGGCGCTGAGATAAAGACGCCCGCCTTTTTTAATGGCTTCCAGATTAGCGTTGTAGGGGTTCTTTCCACCCTCCTTGAATTGCTTGACGGCTTCGGTATCCGTCCCTTTGGCCAAGGACAAATCGAGCAGTTCGCCGGTGATGGTGTGCCGAAACTCCTCTACGGCGTAGCTCGGCAGCGAGGCGTTGATAACCAAACAAAGCACCGTGGCGCGAATGGAATTCGATACGAAAGGCCTTGCATTGCTTCTTGATTGGTTTGTTTCATTGATCTTGTCTGGGCGTAGTCCGCACTTTAGAGGTCTCCCGCCCATGTTGGATCGGCCATGCTGTCTGTATTCACGGCTGCCTTAAGCGGTAACAGCGGCATGCCCTCGGCCTCCAGAATCGCAGTAATCTCAGTGGCCGCGCTCTCGAGGGCTTGATCGAGTTGGCGGAGCAAGGTGACATCGCCCTTGCGCACTCCGAAGGACTGGTTGTAATGGTGCCCCACCTTCTGCCCATCCGCCCGGACGTTGTGGTCGGGAATGAGCGCTATCTGCAGGGGCACTGTGGATTGCTTGACATATCTTGCAGCCAGCGGTCCCCACAGGACCGCGATGTCGGCCTTGCCGTCCACCACCTCGGGCACCAGCCGCTCCGGATCGAATCGGACATACTGGTTCCGGCGCGACTTGAAATCGACGCGTTTTCGCCGCGGCCCTCGGTATGTGCGACAGGACATCCAAGTCACTCTCGCACCCTCGGTCTCGCGGCGAGTGATTCCTTTTGCCGCGACCGTCC
>MUGK01000123.1 GCA_002007425.1 Chromatiales bacterium USCg_Taylor
CGCCTCGGCCGTCGCCGCC
This sequence comes from Chromatiales bacterium USCg_Taylor, assembly GCA_002007425.1. GTDB lineage: Bacteria > Pseudomonadota > Gammaproteobacteria > JACCXJ01 > JACCXJ01 > USCg-Taylor. The sequence goes on from MUGK01000123.1 coordinate 20, forward strand.
TGCGACCGATTCATCAAGCTCTACCCGGACCACTCTCACGTGGATTACGCGTACTATCTGAAGGGATTGGCCAATTTTAATACTGGCAAGGGACTGACGGAACGCTATTTGCCGGTCGATCCTTCGCAGCGCGATCAAGCCACGGCATCGAAATCGTTTCAAGATTTTTCGGAGCTTGTTAAACGCTTTCCGAAGAGCCGCTATGTCAAGGATGCGCAGCTACGCATGACCTATCTACGCAACCTGCTGGCGCAGCACGAGATCAATACCGCGCATTACTATATGCGCCGCGGAGCCTATGTCGCGGCGGCCAATCGCGCGCGTTACGTGGTCGAGAACTACCAGCGCGCCCCGGCCATGCCCGAAGCCCTGTTCATGATGGCGAAGGCTTACCGCGTTCTCAAGCTCGATGATCTGGCTAAGGATGCGACCCGCGTCCTCGAGATCAATTACCCGGACCACCCGGGCATCAATGAGCTTAAATCTTTACGGATCAGCGACTAACGTCGATCGCAGTGCGAAAAAACCGTAGTAGGTTTTTTCACAAAATCTCGGTGTAACCCGAAGTAATGGGATAGCGCCGATCGCGCCCGAACGCCCGCTGGCTGATGCGCACCCCGGGCGCCGCTTGACGCCGCTTGTATTCGTTGCGATCCACCATGCGTACCACTTTGGCGACCGTCGCGGGATCGAAGCCGGCCCGGACGATCTCCTCCGGTGTCTGATCGTCATCGATATAGCGTTCGAGGATCGGGTCAAGGACCGCGTAAGGCGGGAGGCTATCCTCGTCCTTCTGCCCGGGCGCAAGCTCCGCGGAGGGGGGCCGATCAAGAACCCGCTGGGGTATGACGGGCGCGATGCGGTTGCGCCACGCGGCGAGGCGATAGACGAGCGTCTTCGGCACGTCCTTTAAGGGAGCGAAGCCTCCGGCCATATCCCCGTAAAGCGTCGCGTAACCGACCGCCATCTCGCTCTTGTTGCCGGTGGTCAGCACCAGCTTGCCGGTCTTATTCGAGAAGGCCATCAAAATCACCCCCCGGCAGCGTGCTTGAATATTCTCCTCGGTGGTGTCGCGCGGGCGCCCGGCGAACACGGCGCCGAGACTCTCCTCGAAGGTCCTCACCGCCGGCTCGATGGGAATCGTATGGTAGGCGACGCCGAGCCGCCGCGATTCCTCGGCGGCGTCGGTGAGGCTCATCTCCGCACTAAAGCGCGAAGGCATCAAGACCGCTTCCACGGCGTCCTTGCCTAAGGCATCCACAGCAATCGCCAGGGTCAAGGCCGAATCGATCCCGCCCGAAAGCCCCAGTACCGCGCCGCGAAATCCGTTCTTGCGGGCATAATCGCGGACCCCGAGCACCAGCGCTTGGTAGATCCCCGGCTCGGCCCGGCTCACGGGAACGACCTCGCCTGCGCGTGGGCTCAGGGGCCGGCCGGGATCCAGGTCCAGCGGGTAAATGCCCTCGGTAAAATCGGGCGCGCGTAGGCGAACGGTGCCATCCGCGTCAAGGACTGTCGAGCCCCCGTCGAACACCAATTCGTCCTGGCCTCCGACCAGATTGACATAGATAATCGGCAGACCACTCTCGTGGCAGGCGCCCTTCAATACCTCCTCGCGTTCCGCCGCCTTGCCGAGATGGAAGGGCGAGGCGTTAATATTGACGATCGCCTGAGCACCGGCGTCGCGCGCCTGCAGGGCGGTGCCGGCGATCCAGATGTCCTCGCAAATGCTGAGGGCAAGCGCGCTGCCTTGAATCTCAACAACCTGCGCGCCGGCGCCGGGTACGAAGTAACGCTTCTCGTCGAAGACACTGTAATTGGGCAGGTGTTGTTTATGATAGCTAGCCTTGATGCGGCCCGTTGCGATTAGAGAACAGGCGTTATAAAGCCGCCCCTCATGCCGCCTCGGGTAGCCCACCACCAGCTCCACGCCGCGGACGCGCTGGGAGATCTCCGCAAGCGCGCTCTGTACTTGCCGCCAGAGGCCCGGTCGCAGGACGAGGTCTTCGGGCGGATAGCCGGTAAGCGACAACTCCGGAAATACGACCAGATCGGCCCTCAGCCGGTCACGGGCTTCTTCGGCGGCGGCCAGGATCCGTTGGGCGTTCCCCTGGATATCGCCGACCGTGAGGTTCAACTGGGCGAGGGCTATGCGCAGCGATCCCATCTGCGGCGATGCAGTGCTACGAAGCTACCTCTTCAAGCACGCGGCCAGCGCCGACCCAATCTCGGCCGGGGAGCGTACGGTCACCACCCCGGCCGCTTGCAAGGCTCGGTATTTCGCTTCCGCCGTGCCTCCCCCGCGCGAGATGATAGCGCCCGCGTGCCCCATGCGTTTGCCGGGCGGCGCGGTGACTCCAGCGATGTAAGCGACGACCGGTTTGGTAACATGCGCCTGAATATATTCCGCCGCCTCTTCTTCTTCCGTGCCGCCAATCTCGCCGACCAAAATGATGCCCCGGGTGTCCGGATCTTGTTCGAATAACTGCAAACACTCGACGAAATCCATCCCATGAATCGGGTCGCCGCCATTCCCCAGGCAAGTGCTTTGCCCGAGGCCGAGTTGCGTGGTCTGGTGCACGGCCTCGTAGTTCAGCGTCCCGGAGCGGGACATGATGCCCGCGCATCCCGGCCGGTGGATGCTGGCCGGCATGATGCCGATCTTGCACTGCCCGGGGGTGATGATGCCGGGAGAGTTGGGGCCGATAAGCCGGGTTTCGGGATATTGGCGCAGGCTCGCCCGGAGATTGAGCATGTCACGGATGGGGATCCCTTCGGTGATACAGACGATGAGCCGGATCCCGGCATCGGCCGCTTCCGCGATGGCTTCCGCGGCATAGGGTCCCGGCACGAAGATCATGCTCGCATCGGCCCCGGTTTCGCGCGCGGCTTCGTAGACGGTATCAAACACCGGCAAGCCGAGATGAGTCTCCCCGCCGCGCCCGGGCGTGACCCCACCCACGAGCCGGGTGCCGTACTCGAGCGCCTGTTGTGAATGGAACGCACCCTGCCGGCCGGTAATTCCTTGGCAGATCACCCGGGTATTCTTGTCGACGAGTATGGCCATCAGGCGCCCCCTACGGCGGCTACCGCCTTGCGAGCGGCATCGCCCAGGTCCTCGGCGGCGGTGATTGAAAACGCTGTCTCGGCTAGAATCTTCCGGCCTCGATCCACATTGGTTCCTTCGAGCCGCACGACCACGGGCACATTGACACCGACTTCTCTCACGGCTTGGATAATCCCCTCGGCGATGAGATCGCAGCGCACGATGCCGCCGAAGATATTGACCAGGATGGCTTTGACCTTGGTGTCGGACACCAAGAGCTTGAACGCTTCCGCCACCTTGTCCGCGTTCGTGTTGCCCCCCACATCGAGGAAATTGGCCGGCTGGCCGCCGTGGAGCGTGATGACATCCATGGTCGCCATCGCCAATCCCGCTCCGTTCACCATACAACCGATGTTGCCGTCGAGGCTCACATAGTTCAGGTCGTAGCGCCGGGCGACATTCTCCTTCGGGTCCTCTTGGGTCGGATCGCGCCATTCGGCAAGCGCCGCTTGGCGGTACAAGGCGTTATCGTCGATCGATATCTTGGCATCCAGGGCTTGGAGCTCGCCCGTATCGGTAATGATCAAGGGGTTGATCTCGATGAGGCTCAGGTCCTTCTCGAGGAAGAGCCGGAACATGGCCGCTAGAATCGCGGACAGTTGCTTGTTCTGAGTCGCATCGAGCGCCAATGCCTGAGCGACGCGGCGGCTTTGGAATGATTGCAACCCGAGGATTGGATCGATGGTGAGGCTCAGGATCTTCTCCGGCTCCGTGGCGGCCACCTCTTCGATGTCCATCCCGCCGGCCCGCGAGGCGATGACGGCGAGTCGTTTGGTCCTGCGATCGACCACCATCGCGAGATAAATCTCGGCCACGAAATTCGACGCGCGCTGCACTAGGACGCAATTGACGGGTTGTCCGGTCGGCGCCGATTGTTTGGTAATCAACTGCATACCGAGCATGTCGCGCACGATGCTTTCGACCTTTTCGATGCTGTCCGCGAACTTTACCCCTCCGGCCTTGCCGCGTCCGCCGGCATGAACTTGAGCTTTGATGACCCAGGGTCCATGCGATTCCGCCGCATGGCGCAAGGCTTCCTTGATCGAGTGCGCGGGCTTGCCGGGGGGCACCGCGATGCCGTATTCCTCAAACAGTTTCTTGGCTTGATATTCGTGAAGATTCATAGCGCCTTAGCCGCTAACAACTGACGGAATGAATTCTAACAATAACTAACGTCGATAATATATGGGAATTTTTTCTCGCGAGCCGTTCTTCCTAAATTGAGCACTATAACGGTCACAGAGCATCCGCAACCCGCATGGCGGCGGTTTTCGCGAAGCCATCGGCGTGCCTAACGATCGGCCGCCGGCGGCCTGGACCGCTCTCCGCTACTTCGGCCTCTACCGCTTGATCCTATCCGGGTTCTTTACGGCGATCGTCTGGACACGTCAGCTTCCGCCGCCGCTCGGCGAGCACGATCCCGGCGTCTTCGCCACCGCGGTTTATGCGTATCTGCTGTTGGCGATCTTGGCTCAAATCGGCGTGGAGATTAGGCCGCACCGTTTTGGCGCCCACGTGTTGGGCCAGGTCTTGACGGACATCGTGATGCTCACCGCTATGATGTATGCCAGCGGCGGGGTGACGAGCGGCGTGGGGATGTTGCTTCTCGTCAGCATCGCGCTCGGGAGCATGCTGACCGAGGGCCGCACCGCCTTCTTATTCGCGGGCCTGGCTTCGATCGCGGTGTTGTGCGAGGAAGCCTATTTTTGGCATTACGGTGACGCGCTCACGGCGAACTACACCCAGGCCGGCTTTCTCGGTTCGACGTTCTTCGCGACCGCTCTCTTAGGCCACGCGCTCGCCGGGCGGCTCCGCGCCAGCGAGGCCCTGGCAGCGCGGCGCGGGGCCGATGTCGCACAACTCGAACGGCTCAACGAGCAGATCGTGCAGCGCCTGCGCTCGGGGATCGTGGTTCTCGATGCCACGGGCCGAGTACGCTTGGCCAACCAGTCGGCACAGGCGCTGCTCGGGCTCGCGCCGCCGGTACCGTTCCAGCCCTTGGCCATGCTCGCCTGGGATCTGGCGCAGCAGCTCGATAGTTGGCCGAGCCACGCGCCTGCTTCACAAATCCTGAGGACGGCATCGCGCGGCACCGATCTCCTCGTGTCGCGAGCGGAGCTAGGATCCGGGCCCGCGGCGGCAACCTTGGTATTCATCGAAGACGCGGCGGCGATGCGGCAACGCGCGCAGCAGCTCAAGCTCGCCTCGCTCGGGAGGCTGACCGCGAGCATCGCCCATGAGATCCGGAATCCCCTCGGGGCGATCAGCCATGCCGCGCAGTTGCTCTCGGAGTCAAACGGGCACACCGAGGAAGACCGCTACGTCACGCGCATCATCAAGGGTCATTCCGAGCGGGTGAACCGCATCATAGAAAACGTACTGACCATCGGCCGCCGCGACCGCTCCGCGCCGGAGATCTTCGCGGCCAAGCCCTGGTTGGACGGGTTCGTGAGCGAGTTTACCGCGCGCGTGCAAATCTCGAGTGAGCGAGTGCTCGTCCATACGGAGTCGGAGGACATCAAGATCGTCATGGATCGCAGTCAACTGCACCAAGTCCTCTGGAACCTTTGCGAGAACGCGTTGCGTTACAGCCAGGGCACGCCCGCGCTGGAATTGAGGTGCGGCGTTAAACCTATCTCCGAGACGCCCTACCTCGATGTCATCGACCACGGCACGGGGATCACAGAGGACATCGCGGATTCGATCTTCGAGCCCTTCGTGAGCAAGAACTCGCCCGGAAGCGGGCTTGGCCTCTACCTCGCGTGCGAGCTATGCGAGTGCAACCAAGCCTCGTTGAGCCTGCATGAGAATAGCGCCAACGGCTGTTGCTTCCGGATCAGTTTCGCGCACCCCCAACGCCAACAGTGGATCGCCTAAGTGTCTAGGCCGCTAACCCTCATCGTAGATGACGAACCGGACATTCGCGAGCTGTTGAGCATCACGCTCAAGCGCATGGACATCGCCTGCCGGAGCGCCGTCAATCTAGGCGAGGCTCGCGAGATGCTGAAGCAGCAGAACTTCGACCTGTGCCTCACGGACATGCATTTGCCCGATGGCGATGGGATCGAGCTGGTCTCCTATATTCAACGCGCGTGTCCGAGCACACCCGTTGCGGTCATCACCGCGCATGGCAGCATGGAGACAGCCATTCAGGCCTTGAAATCGGGCGCGTTCGATTTCGTCACCAAGCCCGTTGATCTTCCCGTGCTCCGCAACTTGGTCACGACCGCGCTCAAGCTCTCCGATGGGCGCCCGGAACCCGAGACGCAATTGATCGGCGATTCCGAGGCCATGCAAAGGACCCGCGCCACCATCGCGAAAGTGGCGCGCAGCCAGGCGCCGGTTTATATCAGCGGCGAGTCGGGCACCGGCAAGGAGCTCGTGGCGCGCATGATCCACGAACAAGGCGCGCGTTCGGGGCGCCCGTTCATCCCGGTCAACTGCGGCGCGATCCCGGGCGATCTGCTCGAAAGCGAGTTCTTCGGGCATATGAAGGGCAGCTTCACGGGGGCGGTCGCGAACAAACCGGGACTCTTTCAAGCCGCCCAGGGCGGAACCTTGTTCTTGGACGAGGCCGCCGAGTTGCCGCTGCACATGCAGGTTAAACTCTTGCGCGCGATTCAGGAGAAGTCCATCCGGCCCGTCGGGGCCCAGCAAGAGCTTGCCGTCGATGCAAGGATCCTGAGCGCCACGCACAAGGATCTCGCCGCTCTGGTCAGGGAGGGGCGTTTCCGCCAAGACCTCTATTACCGCATCAATGTGATCCAATTGTGTGTACCGCCATTGCGGGAACGCGGCGGGGACATTCCGGGGCTCGTCGCGTTCATCTTGAACCGGCTGACCGGGGCGAAAGGACCGATCCCGCGGATCGCAGAGGAGGCGATGCAAGCACTCGCGGGTTATCCTTTTCCGGGCAATGTCAGGGAGCTCGAAAACATCCTCGAACGCGCTCTGACACTCTGCGAAGGCGATCGGATCGAAGCGCGTGACCTCGACCTTCCTGCACACGCTAATGAACCCGCCGGCCAGGCGGGGATCGAGGGCTATCTTAGCGAGATCGAACGCCAACAGATCGTCGCCGCGCTCGAGCAAACGCGCTGGAACAAGACGGCGGCGGCAAAAAACCTCGGAATTAGCCTAAGAGCACTGCGCTATCGGCTGGAGAAATTGGGTTTGGACTAGCCCCCGAAGTCCGAACCCGCTAAAAACGATTAGACCGGACCTATACCTACGGAACGTCAAAAGTTATACCATTTGTGTCGTGAGCCCCACGGTGTTTCGAGAAGCCGGGTTTCGTTTCTATTTCTTTTCGCGCGAAGAACCTCGGATGCACGTTCATGTCCATGGACAAAACGGGGAGGCGAAATTCTGGTTGGAACCGCAGATAAAGCTCGCAGAACTTCGGGCTTCAGCCGAAAGAGCTTGCCGAGGCATTGCCCTGATTACGGAGCACGAACATGATATCCGCACAGCCTGGAACAGACATTTCGGAAGTTGAGGTTACGAACGTTTCGAAGCATGGTTTTTGGTTACTTATTCGCGATCAGGAGGTCTTTGTCCCCTTTGACCAGT
>MUGK01000124.1 GCA_002007425.1 Chromatiales bacterium USCg_Taylor
CACAACGCCCCCAGGCATCCCCTGAGGTCCAGGAGTCCTTCTCTCTAAGGGGGACTCTATTACCCTTTTCAGGCTCATTTTAAGATTAGAAAATACTGGCTTAGCCTCGCGTATAGAGTCTTCCGCTGTGACTTCTTTGCATTCCACAAAGCGGACCATGGCGGCGATTCTGGAATACGCCGTCAAGGCGTCCTCGCAAGTGGACCCCGGCGACAACACCGGTCACATGCGCAGCGGCTAGCCGCGCCCGGAGCGTTGCCGCAAGCGTTGGATCGCCTGAAGTTGCGCCGCGGCCTCGGCGTACTCGGCCAAGGCCTTGGCGTAGTCGATCTCGGCACTCCGATCAGAGAGCATTTGCTCGGCGCGCTGCTTCGCTTCAAGCGCCGCTGCTTCGTCGATATCGTGGGCACGCACGGCGGTATCGGAAAGCACCGTCACCATGCGCGGCTGCACCTCGAGCATCCCGCCCGAGACGTAAAAGGCTTCTTCACTGCCATCGGAAAGCTTGAGCCTCACCTCGCCGGGCTTGAGCCGCGTCAACATAGGCGTATGCCCGGGCGCGATCCCCACCTCCCCCATCAGCGCCGGCGCGAACACCATCTCCGCCTCCCCGGAGTAAATCTCGGCCTCGGCGCTCACGATATCGACATGGATGGTCATGGCCGGCGCAGTCGTCTAGACACGTTTCGCTTTCTCTGCCGCTTCTTCGATGCCGCCCACCATGTAAAACGCCTGCTCCGGCAGGTGGTCGTATTCGCCCTCGACAATGCCCCGGAAGCCCTTGATGGTATCCTTCAAGGGCACATACTTTCCGGAGCTCCCGGTGAAGACCTCGGCCACGAAAAACGGTTGCGACAGAAAGCGCTGGATCTTGCGCGCCCGCGACACCGTGAGCCTGTCTACCTCGGACAGCTCGTCCATGCCGAGGATGGCGATGATGTCCCGAAGCTCCTTATAGCGTTGCAAGGTCTTCTGAACCGCACGCGCGGCGTCGTAGTGCTCCTGACCGACCACCAGCGGATCGAGCTGACGGCTGGTGGAATCGAGCGGGTCCACAGCTGGATAGATACCAAGCTCCGCGATCTGGCGCGACAACACCACGGTCGCGTCCAAATGCGCAAAGGTTGTAGCGGGCGAGGGATCGGTGAGATCGTCCGCCGGAACGTAGACCGCCTGAACGGAAGTAATCGATCCGGTGCGGGTCGAGGTGATGCGTTCTTGCAGCTTACCCATCTCTTCGGCCAGGGTCGGTTGATAACCTACCGCCGAGGGCATGCGGCCCAAAAGCGCCGAGCACTCCACCCCCGCCAAGGTGAAGCGGTAGATGTTGTCGATAAAGAGCAACACATCGCGGCCCTCGTCGCGGAAATATTCCGCCAAGGTGAGACCCGTGAGACCCACCCGCAGCCGGTTCCCCGGCGGCTCGTTCATCTGGCCGTACACCAGCGACACCTTGTCGAGGACCTTGGATTCCGTCATCTCGTGATAGAAGTCATTGCCCTCGCGGGTACGCTCGCCGACTCCCGCGAAGACGGAATAGCCGCTGTGTTCGATGGCGATGTTGCGGATGAGCTCCAGCATGTTGACGGTCTTGCCCACGCCCGCGCCGCCGAAAAGCCCGACCTTGCCGCCCTTTGCGAAGGGGCAAATCAAATCGATGACCTTGATCCCGGTCTCCAAGAGATCCGTGGTCGGTGAGAGCTCGATGAATTTCGGAGCATCACGATGGATGGGCCAGGTCACCTCGGCGCCGATCGGCCCCTTCTCGTCGATAGCTTCGCCGAGCACGTTGATGATGCGTCCGAGCGTCTTTTGCCCGACCGGAACGGAGATCGGGGCCTCCGTGTTGGCGACCTTCAACCCGCGCCGCAAGCCATCGGTCGATCCGAGCGCAATGGTGCGTACCACACCGCCTCCGAGCTGCTGCTGTACCTCGAGCGTGGTGCCGCTCTCCTGCACCAATAACGCGTCGTAGATTTTGGGCACGGCGCCGCTCGGGAACTCCGCATCCACCACCGTGCCGATGATTTGTACTATTTTTCCGATACTCGCCATCGCTAATCCCCTTCTCTAAAGGTCAAACAGCCGCGGCGCCGCCCACGATTTCCGCCAGCTCTTGCGTAATGGACGCCTGCCGAGCCTTGTTATACACCAGCCGCAATTCGTCGATGAGCTTGCCAGCGTTATCCGATGCGCTCTTCATCGCCACCATCCGGGCCGCCTGCTCGCAGGCGATGTTCTCGACCACGCCTTGATACACCAAGGACTCCACGTAACGTTGCAGTAGATGGTCCAATACTTCCTTGGCTTCAGGTTCATACAGGTAATCCCAGTGGTGTTTAAGCTCCGCGGCGGGATCGGCCTGAAGCGGCAACAGCGTTTCGATCCGCGGCTGCTGCGTCATCGAGTTCACGAAGCGGTTATAGACCAAGTACAGTTGATCGATACGCTCCTCGTTATACCCATCGAGCATGACTTTCACGGTGCCGATCAGACTTTCCAGGCGCGGGGCATCACCCAGATGGCTCGCCTGCGCAGCTATGGCGCCGCCTACCCGGGCAAAAAAACCGGCCGCCTTGGCGCCGATCGTACACACCTCGAGACCGATCCCTTTGGCGTCCCACTCCTTCGTCTGCAATAAGGTGGTGCGAAACATGTTCGCGTTGAGCCCGCCGCAGAGACCTCGATCGGTGGACACCACGATCATGCCCACGCGCCGCGGTTCGCGCGCGATCATGTAGGGATGGTGATATTCGCTATGCGCGTGCGCGAGGTGCGCAACCACCTTGCGGATCTTATCCGCATAGGGGCGCGCGGTACGCATCCGCTCTTGCGCCTTACGCATCTTACTGGCCGCGACCATTTCCATGGCGCGGGTGATCTTTTGCGTGCTTTGAACGCTCTTGATCTTAGTGCGGATTTCTTTTCCTGCCGCCATGGATCTCCACGTTAAGGCTTATGCGCCTGCCCCGGGCTCAGAGTTTGTGAAAAAACCGTCGCGAGCGAAGGGAGGTCGCGTTTCGCCGGAGCGCAGGACCGTTTCGTCTGGAACGAAACGACGCATCTGCCTCGAAGGGGCGAGCCTCGAGGACGAGGCGAGCAACCGGAGTGTATATTGAAATACATGAGGATTCCGAGCACCGCCGGAACGCGAGATCCCGAGCGTAGTAGGTTTTTTCACAAACTCTCACCACGCATGATTAGACTTGAAGTCATCCAAGGCGGCTTTCAAGCCGGCATCGATGTCATCGTTGAAATCGCCGGCCTCGTTAATGCGTTGCATTAAATCCGCGCGCTCGCTATTCACGAAACTATGTAGCGCCGCCTCGAAGGGTCCCACCTGTTCGAGCGGGATGTCATCGAGATAGCCCCGGTCGGCGGCATAGAGGCTCGCCGCCATCTCCGCGACCGTGAGGGGTGAATACTGCTTTTGCTTCATCAATTCCGTTATGCGCTGCCCGCGTTCGAGCTGTTTGCGCGTCGCCTCGTCGAGATCGGAGGCGAATTGAGCAAAGGCCGCGAGCTCGCGAAACTGGGCCAGCGCCAAGCGAATACCGCCACCGAGTTTCTTAACGATGTTGGTTTGCGCCGCGCCGCCCACGCGCGACACCGAAAGGCCCGCGTTGATGGCCGGGCGTATGCCCGCGTTAAAAAGGTCGGTCTCTAAATAGATTTGCCCATCGGTGATCGAGATCACGTTGGTGGGCACGAAGGCGGACACGTCGCCGGCTTGGGTCTCGATGATCGGCAAGGCCGTCAGCGAACCGGTCCTGCCCTTCACCTGACCGCCGGTACGTTTTTCGACCTCGGCGGCGTTCAGGCGCGAGGCGCGTTCCAGCAGGCGCGAATGGAGGTAGAAGATATCGCCGGGATAGGCCTCACGCCCCGGCGGCCGCCGTAACAGCAGGGAAACCTGCCGGTACGCCCAGGCTTGCTTGGTGAGATCATCGTAAATGATCAAGGCGTCCTCGCCGCGATCGCGGAAGTACTCTCCCATGGCGCAACCCGAGTAGGGGGCGATGTATTGCATCGCCGCCGACTCCGAGGCGCTCGCCGCGACCACGATGGTATGTTCCAGTGCCCCGTGCTCTTGGAGTTTATGCACGACGGTAATGATGGACGAGGCCTTCTGGCCGACCGCCACGTAAATGCACTTCACCCCGGTAGTTCGCTGATTGATGATGGTATCGATGGCGAGCGCAGTCTTGCCGGTCTGCCGGTCGCCGATGATAAGCTCGCGCTGGCCGCGGCCGATGGGCACCATCGCGTCGATAGCTTTCAGTCCCGTCTGCACCGGCTGGCTGACCGATTGCCGGGTGATGACGCCGGGCGCAATCTTCTCGATCGGCGAGGATTCCTTCGCCGCGATCGGTCCCTTGCCGTCGATGGGGATCCCGAGGGAATCGACGACGCGGCCGAGCAAAGCCGGCCCGACCGGGACCTCCAAGATGCGCTTTGTGCAGCGTACGACATCACCCTCCTTGAGGTGCTCGTAGCCGCCCATAATGACGGCGCCCACGGAATCCCGTTCGAGATTAAGCGCGAGGCCGTAGACGCTTCCGGGAAACTCGATCATCTCGCCCTGCATCACGTCGCTCAGTCCGTGTATGCGAGCAATGCCGTCGGTGAGGCTCACCACCGTGCCTTCGGTGCGGGCCTCGGTCGGGAGATCATATTCCTGGATCTTCTTCTTTATGAGATCGCTGATCTCGATTGCGCTGATTGGCATCTTTCTTTCTCGTGACCTCGCTAGTTTCAGTAACCCGTCATTCCGTACAGGGAGTGTACGGAATCCAGCACAAAGGAAGGCATCCCTGCGCCCGGATTCCGGACAATCCATGACCGGAATAACGTTCTATCAATTAAACCGCGTGCTCAATTGCTGTAAGCGTCCCCGCAAGGAGGCGTCGATCACGAGATCTCCGACGCGTACGATCGCACCGCCGATCAAACCCCGATCGATGCGCGTTGTCACCTTGAGATCCTTGCTTACGCGCCGTTTTATCGCCGCGGCGATTACTTGCTCTTGGTCGGCACTCAGATCGAAAGCGGATATGACTTCCACATCGACGCTCCCCTGGGCCTCGGTGCGCAACTCTTCGAAAAACCGGGTGATCTCGGGCAGGACCTGCAAGCGCCCGCCGTCGAGAAGCACACGAATGAGATTGCGGATTTCGGGCGTCAGCCTATCTCCGGCGAGATCGAAGATCAGCCGCTCCAGCTTGGACCGTTCGATGCGCGGATCGACGGCGATCTTGTGCATCATTGGATCTTGCATCAACAACCCTAGAAACGCTAAGGCGCCGGACCACTCGTCCCATTGACCGCTTTCCCGGGCCCGTTCAAACACGGCTTGCGCGTAAGGGCGCGCCAGTGTCGCTGTCGCTTGCATCGCTTACAGCCGGGCCGCGAGTTTATCCAGAACGTCCCGATGCGCGTTGGCATCGACCTCGCGCATCAAGACCTGCTCCGCGCCCACCAGCGCGAGCCTGCCCACTTCCCGTTGCAATTGCTCCTTGGCTTGTTGGGTCTCTTGCGTGATTTGATCTCGCGCTGCAGCGACGATGCGTTCGCCCTCGGTGCGCGCGTTCGCCTTCGCCTCTTCGATGATCTCATCGGCGCGTTTCTGGGCGTGGATAATGTTTTCCTGGGCTTGCTGCTTGCCTTCGCGCAAGATGGTTTTGGCGCGGGTTTCGGCCAACTCCAGATCGTGCCGGCCTTTGTCCGCGGCGGCGAGACCGTCGGCGATGCGCTTCGCGCGCTCCTCCATCGCCTCCATTAAGGGCGGCCACACGAAACGCATGGTGAACCAGACCAGAATGGCGAAGGTAATCGCCTGGCCAAGCAAGGTGGCGTTGATGTCCACGGTCGAGCTCCTTAAGAGGCGCGTGGTTTAACCGCCGGCGACTTTCGCTAAGGCGTCGCTGAAGCCGAAGGGATCGGCAAACAGCACATAGAGGCCCATGGCCGCGCTGATCATGGGTACGGCATCCACCAAGCCGGCGACCAGGAAGAACCGGCCGATGAGCAGGTTCGCAAGCTCGGGCTGGCGCGCCACCCCTTCGAGGAATTTACCTCCCAGGAGACCGACACCGATGGCCGCTCCCAACGCGCCTAGGCCGAGCATCAAGGCCACCGCGAGCACCGCGAGCCCCTGGACGTTGCTCAATACATTCACCAGCTCCATAGGTTTCTCCTTTAGTTAATTAATTACTTCGCGGGCGAGGTATGAACCCCGCCCTTGACCAAGGGGGGGAGCTGCGCCTCTCCCCTTTGGAAACCCCATTGCTAAGGTCCCCGCGGCAACATCACGGGGAATAAATGTCAATGACTTTCATGCGCCATGCTGAGGTACACGATCGTCAGCATCATGAAAATATACGCTTGCAGTGTGATGATCAGGATGTGAAATATCGCCCACGGCGCACCGAGCAGCCATTGTACCCAGTACGGCAAGAGCGCGATCAGGATAAATATCATCTCACCGGCGTACATGTTCCCGAAGAGCCGCAACGCCAGCGACAGCGGTTTTGCGATGTCCTCGATAATTCTAAACAGCACATTGATCGGCGCCAGCTTCGGCCCGAAAGGCGAGGACATGGCTTCGCGCGCGAAACCGTCGGCCCCTTTGATCTTGTAGTTGTAATAGATCATGAGACCGAAGACCGATAAGGACATGGCGAAGGTAAGATTGGGATCGGTCGTCGGCACCGACTTGAATTCGTGAACGCCGGCGTAACCCACGAGCTTGGGCAGGAGATCGATGGGTAAGAGATCCATGGCGTTCATCATGAACACCCAGACGAAGATCGTGAGCGCCAAGGGCGCCACCAGCTCGTTCTTGCCGTGGAAGATCCCCTTGACCGAGCCGTCCACAAGCTCCACGACCATCTCGACGAAATTCTGCAAGCGGCCGGGTACGCCCGGGCTCGCCTTGCGGCCCACCAAGTACAGCAAGCCAAAAACGACGAATCCGATAATCGCCGAGACCGCGAGCGTGTCTACGTGAAAGGTCCAAAACCCCGAGCCCTGCGCGTTATTGGTGAGATGGTGCAGGATGTATTCAGACGTTGACTGCGGTGCTTGCGCTGCCATTAATTCTCGTTTTAAGGTAATGCCATGGCCAACCCGTACGCGATGAGCGTCGCGGCGTACGCGACAAAAAGCGGTCCTACGGCGACCTCCTTATAAAAAAGGAACGCCGCGACGAAAAGACCCATCGTGACCCCAATCTTGATCACCTCGGCGAGGATCTGCGCCCCTAGGAGCGTCCCCGGCGAGCCCCCCTTGATTCGGGTGATACACACCGCCGCCGCGCCGGTCGCCGCCGTCCCGATACCGCCCCCGGCCAATGCGGAGGCGGCCCAGTCGATCTCCCGGATCGCACATAAACCGGCCGCGAGCAACGTTAGTCCAAGCTGCAGGGCGATGAGTTTTCGCAACCCCCGGTCCATGCGACCCCCAATCAGGACAAGCGCGGCATGCTAATGCAAAAACGAGGACAGCGTCAACGGGGAGTCTCTTCCAATGCTAGATGAGCCTGAAGGTGGGGCTTATTTCTAACACAAGATGAGCCTGAACTAGGAGCGGGTAGCTGTTCATGATGGGAGG
>MUGK01000125.1 GCA_002007425.1 Chromatiales bacterium USCg_Taylor
GCCATCAACCGAGATTTATGCAACGCTAGGGTTGATTGGGATCGCGATGGCCGGCATCGTGATGTGGGCGGGGACCTTGGGTGTGCTGGTCGCCTACGACGGGTGGAACGGAGCACTCGCGCAGATGGGCTGGTTCTTCACGAAAGCAGCGCTATTGACCTTCGGTGGGGCGTATGCAGTCTTGCCCTACGTTTACCAAGGCGCGGTGGAACATTACCAGTGGCTGACGGGGCCCCAGATGATCGACGGCCTCGCCCTGGGCGAGACGACGCCGGGGCCGCTCATCATGGTGGTGACCTTCGTCGGTTTTGTCGGCGCCTGGACCAAGGCTCTATTTGGAACGGATGCTCTATTCCTGGCCGGCGCCGCCGGGGCCACGGTGGCTACGTTCTTCACCTTCTTGCCCTCGTTTCTTTTCATTCTGATTGGCGGGCCATTGGTGGAATCCACCCACGGCGACTTGAAGTTCACCGCCCCGCTGACGGGGATCACGGCGGCCGTCGTGGGGGTCATACTCAATCTAGCGGTGTTCTTTGCCTATCACGTCCTCTGGCCCCAGGGTTTCAACGGCACTTTCGAATGGCCTTCGGCACTCATCGGTATCGTCGCTGCCCTCGCCTTGTTTCGCTACCAGGGCGGAATCATCCCCGTTATCGGCGCATGCGGCGGTTTAGGGTTGATTTATAGCCTATCTAAGCCGTTATTGTTCTAACAGCAGAACGTTGTTCTTTCACTCTCAGCGCCGATCCGAAACGGAGGTAGAGTGCCGGGACCACGATCATATTCAGGGCCGTCGAAGAGAGCAGACCAAACAGGATCACGATCGCCATAGGCGTCTGGATCCCACTACCGGCTTCACCTCCGCTGAGTGTGAGTGGCACGAGGGCCAGGCCGGCCGGCCGCGAGCGCCGTCATCAAAATAAAGTGTCAGGCGCTTCATCGCGCCGCGGGTCACGACAACAATCGGATCCGTCACGCCTTCTTCTTCCACCAGGCGATGGATATGCGCGATGAGCATGACACCGTTGCGGGTGGCGATGCCAAAGAGCGTGATGAAGCCGATGATGGAGGCGACCGACAGAACCCCGCCCGGGAGAAATACCCCGATACCCCGCCCATCAGCGCCAGCGGCAGGTTACCTGATTGACATAGGTAAGCCCTCGCAGGCTGTGCCTTTCGCACTACCGGGCATACGGGTCCCGTACCACGGCGGTTCGAATAGCTTAAGCACGGCGAGAAACACGGAGCCGGGCCGGACTGATGGAGTCGAAATAGCGATTGCGCAGAGGACCCGCGACTACCGTGGGGGCGGTGGCGGGGCTGTGCCCGGCGGAGGTGGCGGAGGAGACGGCGCCGCGGGCGCGGCTTCCGTGAAGCGGCCCCACACCGGTACCCGATGACCCTGGGCGTACATGCATTGCACGTAGCTCATGTCATAGCGTTCCTGCTGACCGTAACCGGCACTTTCCGCTGCCCCGGCGCCCGCCAGGCCACCCACCGCCAAGCCGGTTCCGGCCCCTATGGCGGCACCGCGCCCACCGCCGATGGCAGCTCCCGCGGCAGCGCCTAGCGCCGTTCCGACGGCGGCGCTCTTGAGGCCGCTCTCGCTGGCCGCCTGCTCTGCCGTCACACCGCCAATCTGCTGGGAAGCAAAGTAGCGGCAGTTGCCGTCGTCCACGCGAAACTGATCAAAGCCCTTGCCTGTCCCCGGCAAGACCATAACGCTGGGGGCCGTCGGCAATGTGGCGCAGCCACCGAGTATGACCAGCGCCGAGAGTGCTGAAAGTCTGTAATGTGCGTTCATCCTGCACCTCGCAGTTAAGGCTGTGCCGACGGCTGCGGCGAAACTCTCTGCCACCCCCCCGGGCATTCCTTCACATAAGGGTAATAGCCTTGCGGGGACCAGCAGTAGTACCAATCATTCGATTGCCCGCGCTCGATATAGACCGGTGGCGACAAGGGCACCGCGACGGCGGGCGGATAAGCATAAGAGCGATAATAGGGGTAATAGGGCGGATCGTAATAGGGCTAGCTCCAGGGTGTACCGATGAAAAACCCAAAACGGGAATGTCCATGAAAATGATGGCGACCGCGGAAGTGACCACCATGCCCACCTCCATGATGGCCGCCGGAGTGACCACCATGCCCGCCACCATGGCCGCCGTGCCCGCCACGGGCGAAAGCGACCGCCGGCCCGCTGATCACAAGCGCGACACCGAGGACAATCATCAAGAAAATCTTCGCGAGCTTCATGGCAAACCTCCATCCCCGCCCAAAGGTCACCTACGTATTTCCCCCGACGTATCATTGCGCCTGCTGAGCTGTTTCAGCCTCCTACGTGGGTCGCTGGCATTTTCCCTGAAGGGGATGGATGCCTTCGCTGAACCCTCTTGGGGCTCCTCCTCGAGTCGAAATCGTAATGTGACCGACCTCCGAGCAGCGTGCCGACACTTCTCGTGGCCGAATCGTTGGCAGTTGAAGAACGTCATCCCACACCTTCCCCCGGAAGGCTTTCATCATATTAGACAGCATGAATGGTTGATTGTTTGTCTTGACCTCTTTCATGATTACCTCCTTCTCAGCCCTGGAAGGATAGGAGATTCAACGCGGGCTTGCGCTGCACAATGCTTCGTCGGACGGGCTGGGCGGTGATTTGGCGGTGCGCTGGGAGCTGGTGTTTCCCGTTTGAGCAGATTCAAGGCCAAGCGTCGCAAGATGCCGAAGTTCTCCGCGGCATGACCGCGACGCAGGCGACTCTCATCTTCACGAAACGTCACATCCAGCACCCAGTGCAAGGAATTCTCGACCGACCAGTGGCTGCGCACCGCGTTGCCGAAGACCTTGGCATCGAGAGGTAGGGAGTTGATGTAGTAACGTCGCTCTCGGGTGATCTGCTCTCCGATGTGTCGCTCCGATTCGGTCATGCCGAAGCTTTTCAAGCCGGCCCATTCCGACGCACGACCGAGACACTCGATGTGGGTACTTTGCCAATACCGACGGACTTCCACCCGCCCGTGGCCCGTGTCCGTCTCTTCATGGTAGTCATAGGTAACCTGCTGGAAATCGCTCCGCTCGGCCGTGTCAAAAACTCAACGAGTTCTTCATACAACACCCCTTGGTTGCCCTTGACCGCCAAGACGTAATCAGCCTTTTTCTCGACGATCTTCCGCGCAATCTCACGCTGACACCTCATGGCATCGAGCGTCACAATGCAGCCCTTCAGCTCTAACAACTCCAACAGCACCGGGATGGCCGTGATCTCGTTCGATTTCTCCTCGGTCTTGACCTGCCCCAACACCACCCCGTTACCGCTCGCCCAGGCACTGACCAAGTGCAGCGCACTCGTGCGTGAGGCCCGATCAAAGGAGCGCCGCAGCGTCGTCCCATCAATCGCCACCACCCGCCCCTCGGTCGCCTCCGCAACCGCCTGCATCCAGGCGAGAAAATAGCCTTGCAACACCTCGGGATTCAACCGCGACACAACGCGTGCAATCGTGTCATGGCGCGGAATACCGTTGACGAGCGGCACATATTTCCTTAACCAATCCAGCCGAAAGTGACCAAAGTCCTCAATCGCTTCCCAGCCTTCCGCCCCGCCAGCACCGCACTCACCGATAAAAACAAGATGTCCAGCAATGTATGCCGCTTGCACCTCTCAATCCGGGGGTCCTTAACTTCCGAAAAATAATCTAGAAATGACGCGCTCATCGTTCCCCTTCCTCTTGTTCTACACAGGATGGGAGATCCGATCCAGCAGCCTGCGTCTACGCCTGCAACGTGCCTCGCACTACCCACAATAACTGCTTGCTGTCAATAGAATTTTTGTGATCTTGCCCTGGGTACAGCAGAGCGCTTGGCGGCGGAGCTGGAAGCAACCCTCGCGAAGCTTGAGACCGTCCGAGAACAACGGCCACCGCCTGTGCCCAGTGCTGGGGTCGATGCCACGCAACAGATGGGGGAGAAAGAGAAGTCACTGCAGGAGCAGGCGGCGGACCTTGAAGGACGAGTAGCTGGCTATGCGTTGCTGCGGGAGCGCCTTGATCAGGAGAGCCGAGCGGCGGTATTGGCAGATGCGGAGACGCTTCTTGCTGCAGTGCCGGACAATGGAGCGCTCAGAGCGCGTCTTGAAGCCCTCAGGCCGACGGGGACGCTGGAGCAGAGTGAACAGTTTCTCCGGCTGGTGTATCAGGCTCGAAGCGAGCGCCTCACTGGGCAAGGCGCCGAGAAGCAGAGTCTGGCGGCTCAGTGCGCAACATCTTCGGCAACAAAATCCTGCATCTGAGCTTGCGCGCGGCAGCCGCGGCGTATATAACGCAATCACCCTCGGCTTCTGAGCGCGGCAACGATTGAGAGGAGCGATCATTATGAGCATAGCAACGAAACGCGGTGATGGCGGGCAGACCAGTCTGGCCGGCGGTACGCGTGTCTCGAAGGGCCATCTGCGGGTCGAGGCCTACGGCACCATCGATGAGCTGAATTCGGCGATGGGGTTTGCGCGATCGATCTGCGAGGACCCCGAGGTGCGCGAGATCGTCAAGGCGATTCAGCGCGAGCTTTTCCGGGTCGGTTCCACGGTGGCCACTGCGCCCGACAGCAGAAAGAAACCCCCGCCCATCACCCCGGACATGGTCGAGGCCCTGACGGCGCAGGTCCACCGCATCGAGGCCATCGAGGGTGTGCTCTCCGACTGGTCCCTCTCCGGCGAGCATCAGGCCTCGTCCGCATTCGATGTGGCGCGCACCGTTTGCCGCCGCGCCGAACGCCACCTGGTCCGGCTTACAGAGTCCGGCGAGGAGGTCAACCCGCCGGTGCTGGCGTACCTGAACCGCCTCTCCGATATCTTGTGGTTACTCGGCCGCTTGCTCGAGGCGCGGGCGGGCGTCGATGCCTCCTTGCGCGATGAGGCGCACAAAGGGAAGCGCTGGTTGCGTGCCTGGTGAGGATGGCTCCGCGAGGACGTAGCAAGCGCGCTCCGTGATCGTCTTCATCTCCGCGGCAGATACCGATCTGCTCTTGCTCGAGGGCGCGATCAGGCAACTGCCTGCCGCATTTCCCGCTGTGCGCGCTTTCTTGAGCACGCGGCTGCAGACGGATGCGGAGATCGACGCGCTGCTGGCGGAGGTGGGGACAGAGGCCCAGATCTTCATGGTCCGCGTGCTCGGCGGCCGGTCCTTTTTCGAGCGCGGCTTCGAACGGCTGTGCGAGCTTTGCCAAAGCAGACAACGCCTGCTGCTCGCTTTTCCCGGGGATCAACACCCGGACCCGGAGCTCGCGGCGCTCTCGACCGTCCCGCTGACCGATCTGAGCGCCGCATTCGAGTATCTGATCGCGGGCGGAGTGGCAAACTACAAGAACCTGCTGCTCTTTCTGGCGGACGTCTACCTCTCGACCGCCTACGGGTTCGAGGCGCCCGCACCGGCCCCGAGCGAGGGTCTTTACCACCCGGATGCTGTGGACACTCTCGCCTGTGCCACCGGAGGCCTGCAGGCCTTCCGCCAGGCCTATTGGAAGGAAGGAAGACCGGCCATCGGCATGCTCTTCTACCGCGCGCACTGGCAAAGTGGCAATCTGGCTGTAGTCGATGCCCTGGTGCGCGAGCTCGAGAGCCGCCAGTGCAACGTGTTGCCCGTTTTCTGCTATAGCCTCCGCGACGAGGCGGCGCAGGCAGACGCCGCGCCCCGTGCCTACTCACATTACTTCAGCCAGGGCAGCCGTGCCACGGTGGATTGTATTATCAGCCTGCTCAGCTACGCGCTGGCTGAACTGCACCATGATGAGCGGACCACGCGAGCCGGCAGTGCGGCGCTGGACTACACCACGGCTCTAGGGATCCCGGTCATTCAAGCCATCACGACCTCGCTCACGGTTGAGGAATGGCGCGCCAGCGAGCGCGGGATCACACCGCTCGATGCGGCGATGAACGTCGTCATGCCGGAGTTCGATGGACGGATCATCAGCGTGCCGCTGGCGTTCAAACACGAGGTGGCCGGGGCCAGCCGCGTCGAGGTGCGCCGCTCGGCCAGCCTGCCCGATCGGCTCCAGGCAGTGGCCGCACTCGCCCTGCGTTATGCAGAGCTTCGCCGCAAGCCAAACGCCGAAAAGCGGCTCTGCATCATGTTGACCAACTTCGCCAACAAGCAAGGGCGAATCGGCGGCGCGGTGGGTCTCGACACACCCGCCTCGGTCATCGAGCTCTTGCGCGCGCTCAAGAACAGAGGCTACCGGATCGGCGAGATCCCGCCGGATGGCGATGCCTTGATGGCCGAGCTCATCGCCACCGGCGGCTACGATCAAGACTTCCTCACCGACGATCAGATGCGGCGCGCGGCCGCACGGTATGCGGGAGCGCGCTATGCGCAATGGTTCGGCGAGTTTCCCGCAGAGAATCAGTCTGCGCTGCACCAGGCCTGGGGAGAACCGCCGGGCGAGGTGTACCGCGACGGCGATCACGTCTATGTCGCGGGCTTGCGATTCGGGAACGTGTTCGTGATGATCCAGCCGCCGCGCGGCTTCGGCGAAAACCCGCTCGCGGTCTATCACAGTGGCGACCTCATCCCGACCCATCAGTACCTGGGTGCGTACCACTGGCTGCGCGAAGAATTCCGGGCCGATGCCCTCATCCACTGCGGCAAGCACGGCACCCTCGAATGGTTGCCGGGCAAGGGGCTCGGTTTATCGGAGGCGTGCTACCCCGAGCTCGCCATCGGTGATATCCCGGTCTTCTATCCCTTCATCGTGAATGATCCCGGCGAGGGTGCGCAGGCCAAGCGGCGCATGCATGCCTGCATCATCGATCATCTGATCCCGCCGATGACGCGCGCCGAGACTTATGACGAGCTCGCGCGATTGCAGCAACTCCTCGGCGACTACGCCCATGCCGATCGCGTCGACCCCGACAAGCTCCCGCTGATCATGCGGGCGATCTGGGATCTCGTGGTTAGCGCCAACCTGCACCGCGATCTGGGTGTCGAGGTACAGCCGGAGCGGGAAGCCTATAGCGAGCTCATCCAGCACATCGACGGCTATCTCTGCGAGCTCGGTGATCTGCAGATCCGTGACGGCCTGCACGTGCTGGGCCGCCTGCCGGAAGGCGAGAGGCTGGTCAATCTCGCGCTCGCCCTGGTGCGCCTGGATGCACCGGGTGTCCCGGGCCTGCGCCGGGCCATCGCCGACGACCTCGGTCTGGACTACGCGCGCATCAGCGACTCGGCCCACCTCGGCAAGCCGTGCGATCCGGCGAACGGTGCAGGGCTAGCCGCGCGTTTACCGGAAGGCACGCCGCATCGAACCCACGGAGACCTCCTGAACGCCGTCGAGCGCTTGGGCCGGCGTCTGATCGAGCGACTGGCCGCAGCCGACTTCGATCCGGATCAGCTCGGGGTCACGCTCCGCGCCTTCGGCTTGCCCACTGAGGGTCAAGCGGCAGCCACGCTAGGCACGCTGGTCCATAGTATCGTGCCCGCTCTTCGCCGTACCAGCGATGAGATCGACAACCTGCTCGATGGCCTCGAAGGCCGATCCGTGCCCGCCGGGCCGAGCGGCGCGCCGACCCGCGGCATGACCAACGTGCTGCCGACCGGACGGAACTTTTATTCGGTCGATGTACGCGCCATCCCCTCGCCGTTCGCCTGGAAGGTCGGAACGAGACTCGGCGACGAGCTCTTGAGGCGCCATCTCGAACACCAAGGGCGTTACCCTGAAGCGATAGGCATCACCATCTGGGGCACCTCGAACATGCGCACCCAAGGCGACGACATCGCCGAGGTGCTGTGGCTGCTCGGCGTGCGGCCGGTGTGGCAAGAAGAGAATCGGCGCGTGAGCGATCTCACCATCATCCCGCTAGCCGAGCTCGGCCGCCCGCGCATCGACGTCACCGTGCGCATGTCGGGCTTCTTCCGCGACGCCTTCCCGGGTGTCGTGAGGCTCTTGGACCGGGCCGTCAATCTGGTCGCCGATCTGGATGAGCCACACGACCAGAACTTCGTTCGCCACCATACCCGCGCTGCGGAGGACGCGCTCCGCGAGGCCGGCGAGCCCTTCGAGAGCGCGCGGGATCGCTCGCGCTTCCGGCTCTTCAGCAACAGGCCGGGCGCCTACGGCACGGGGATCCTCGCCGCCATCAGCGAGCGGAACTGGGAGAGCAGCGAGGACCTCGCGCGCATCTACCTCGAGTGGGGCGGCTTCGCCTATACCGGTGATCGCTATGGCGAGCCGGCCTCCGAGGAGTTTCGCGCACGCCTCGCGGCGGTCGAGATCGCCGTCCATAACCAGGACAACCGCGAGCATGATATCTTGGATAGCGACGACTACCTGCAATTCCACGGCGGTATGATCGCGGCCATCCGCGCCCTCACCGGTCACAAGCCGCTGGCGATGTTCGGCGACTCATCGGATCCCGAGCAGGCGCGGGTCCGCGACCTAGAGGACGAGCTGCGGCGCGTCTTCCGGGCGCGCGTTGCCAATCCGAGGTGGCTGCATTCCATTCAGCGGCATGGCTACAAGGGCGCCCTGGAGATGGCGGCGACCGTCGATTACCTATTCGGCTACGATGCGACCACCGGCATGATCGAAGACTGGATGTACGAGGAGATCGCGAGGAAATATATATTCGATGCCAAGAGCACTGAGTTCCTCGAAAAGAGCAACCCCTGGGCGCTGCGCGAGATGACCGGGCGCCTGCTTGAGGCGGCCTCGCGCAGCCTGTGGGCGGCCCCTGATCCGGACACCCTCGCGCGCCTCAAATCGATGTATCTCGCCACTGAGGGCGTGCTCGAAGGAAGGGGGTCGGGGTGACAGGGCCGGAGATCATCGCAAACCGGAGCGCGTCCTCGGCGCGACCCTTGTTTCCGTTCACGGCTATCGTCGGGCAGGACGCGATGAAGCGGGCGCTCATTTTCAACGCGATCGACCCCTCGATCGGCGGGGTCTTGATCAGCGGGACGCGCGGCACGGCGAAGTCGACGGCAGTGCGCGCCCTGGCCGCGCTGTTGCCCGAGATCGAGGTCGTCTCGGGCGATCCGTTCAACTCGGCGCCTGACGGGAACCCGCATCACACGGCGGTACGGGTGGCCACGCCCTTCGTCAACCTCCCGATCGGAGCAACCGAAGACCGTGTGCTCGGCGCGCTCGATATCGAGCGCGCGCTGAAGAGCGGCGAGCGCCGCTTCGAGCCAGGATTGCTGGCGAGGGCGAACCGCGGGGTGCTGTATGTCGATGAGGTGAACCTCCTGCCCGATCATCTCGTCGATGTCTTGCTGGACGCGGTGGCGATGGGCGTCAACCGGATCGAGCGCGAGGGCGTATCCTTCGAACATGAGGCGCGCGTGATCCTGGTGGGCACAATGAACCCGGAAGAGGGCGAGCTGCGCCCTCAGCTCTTGGACCGCTTCGGTCTCTGCGTGCGCGTGAACGGCTACCTCGAGCCCGGCGAGCGCAAGGAAGTGGTCAGGCGGCGCATCGCCTATGACGCCGATCCGGAGGCCTTCGCCGCGCGCTGGACAGCGTCCGAGCGTGAGATCGAGCGGCGCATCGCAGCGGCGCGCGCAGGGCTATCGGAGGTTACCGTTCCGCCCGAGCGCCTTGATGAGATCGCCGAGCTCTGCGCCGCCGCCAGGGTGGACGGTCTGCGCGCCGACATCGTGATCTACAAGACTTCGCGCGCCATCGCCATCTTCGAGGGGCGTGACGCGGTGATCGCAGCCGACGTGCAGGAGGCGCAGGCGCTGGCGCTGGCCCACCGCCGCCCCGAAGCGCGCTCTGCGCCACCGACTGGCGCCGGACCGACGGGAGCGCCGCCGAGCCGGCGGCCGCCCCATGAAAAACCGCCGCCGTCCTCCTCGCTATCACCACCGGGAGCCGCTCAAGCTGAGCCGCAGGCAGCGGACGGCGATGGGGCGAGTCACGCCGACTCAGAACCACGGAACTTTCCCATCGGTCAGGGCGTGCAACTGTCTCTGGCGCGGCTGCGCGTGCGGGCCCGCGAGGGCGCAGTTCACGGAAAGCGCAACCCTGCCGGCAGCCGTGATCGGCGGGGCGCGTTCGTTCGCGCGATCATGCCTCGCCCAGGCGATCCGCCGGATCTCGCGCTCGCCGCCACGGTGCTGGCTGCAGCCTTGGACCGCGCGCGCGCGCGCTCCCATCTCGAAGTGTCGGCCCGGCACTGGCGCATCAAGCAACGCCGCACGCGCGCTCGCAGTCTCATCGTCTTCGTGGTCGACGCGTCGGGCTCGATGGCGGCGAGCGCCCGGATGCGCGCGGCCAAGGGGGCGGTCTGCGCCTTGCTCGAAGAGGCCCATCAGAAGCGCGACTACGTGACCCTCATCGCCTTTCACGGCGAGGGTGCCGAGCGCTTGTTGCCGCCGACGCGCAGTGCGGTCTTTGCCTACCGGCGGCTCGGCGAGCTCCCGGCCGGAGGGCGCACCCCGCTCGCAGCCGGGCTGCGGCTGGCCCGCTTCGATATCGAGCGGCAGCGGCGCAAGCAGGCGAACCTGCGTCTCTTTCTCGTGCTCGTGACCGATGGCCGCGCCACGCTCCCGGAGCCTGGAGCGCTCGCTGCGGCGTTGTCCGAATCGGACCGCTTGCGCGAGCATCGCATCGCAAGCCTCGTCATCGACACCGAGACCGACTGGCTGCGGCTGGGCCAGGCGCGGCTCCTGGCCGAGCGCTTGGGGGCGAGCTATCATCACATCACGCGCTTGCCCCCCAAGAGCTGGGGACAGGCCGTGCGCGAGTGGATGGCGACGTCCTGAGAGCTTGCGAAAAGACCTACTGCGCGTCAGGATGGCTCGATCTGACTCGGCATGGGCTCGAGTGCGCGGATCAGCATAATGCTCATGTCGCTGAAGTCACGGTTCATGCATTCCCCCAGTGCGCCATGCCATTCCGCCTCCGTTCGTGTCAGGTTCTCCCAGACTTCGGTCGGATGCCCGGCCGAGATCCCATGCTCTAGGAGATAAGCCGCGATGTGGCGCGGCATGAAGTCCGATGGGCAGGGGATGACGATGGCATTGCGATCGTCCTTGAGCACATGCACCAGGTGACGCTTGAACGGCTCGAGATCGCCGCGGCGGTGAAACGTGACGAACGTCGTCTCATCGAAGCACACCTTGCCGCGCGAGGCGAGCATCTGCGCCGAGGAAATGCCTGGCACGGTCTCCACGGGATGTCCACAGGCGCGCTCGACCCGCTCGAGATATTGAAAGCCGCTGAAATGGACATCGCCCATAAACACGACGACGCAGCGCTTGCCGGCGTGGTGCGCCGCCGCTACCTGCGCCAGCTTCTCGGTCTGATCGCGGTAACCCATGGTGACGATCTGAACCCGGCCACCACCTGGGCGGAGCGGATCAGCTCTGCGCCGCGCTGAGTCAGGTAGCCTGTGTCGCCAGGCCCGGCGCCGATACAGGTAATCATGAACTATTCAAGGGCGCTTCGAAAAATTCCATCCGTGGAATGCGCCTTGGCGTCTTGCGTTGAGTAGTTCATTGTTCGTTAAATCCTTGCCGCGCGCGGTTTGTGAGCGTCAGGTTTTCCGCCGACAGATTTTCCTGAACGAGCAACTGGAACATTGCCTCGGCCAGGACCCACCTTCGGTGCAGCGTGGGCCCGTGCAAATCAGCGCGTGCTTGGAGTGGATTCTCACCAGGGCAGGGCAGTCACGCCATCTTCTTGTAGAAGAATCCCGTCAGGCCGCCGAGAGAGATCCAAAACACGGCATTGGCGATAGCAGTGGCGAATATGAACGCTTTTGCCAACTCAACGGGCGCTGCACTGTGATGGATTACCGGTTGCGGCGCGCCGATAAGATGGGGAACCCCGAGCAAGATCGCACCCAGTATCTTCGTTGCCCAGTGTCGGGCGAAGATCAGCAGCGCTAATCCTGCCGCGGTAAGCAGCGTCGTCATCAGCCACCAGATCTGCCGATCGCCCAGCTGAGCCGCTTGTGTACCGGGAACTTCCGGCGGCAGATCTAAAGAAGGCGCGACGAAGTAAACGGCGTATCCCGCAGTACCCCATAGCAAGCCGGAGCGCCAATCGATCTTTCCACCGCGCAGGGAAACGACCGCGCTCAACAGTAGAGCGAAGCCAAGCGCGAGGGCGATGTTCGCCGCGGCGGTGAACAAAGTGCGCTCCCAGCCATTGGCCGGTTGCCAGGCTTCGTCCTCTTGCACGGCAGAGGCACTTGCCTCCTCGTAAACCTCGGCCTCGAGTATCAGCGGGACTACCTGGATCTGTTGAACAGCGGTAAGTAACAGGCCTGCCAGTAAGCCCGCCAATGCGGCCACGGAAACAATCTTCTTTAACATCGTCATGTTGAAGTTCCGGGTCACCTAGGTTAATGGCACGGGAAGGCGGCCGAATGACGGCCGTCATGGGCCGCATTGTGTAACACCGGGATCTCGGCGAAACCGGCGGTATAAAGGAGCATCAGACCAAGTGTTGCGGCGAACAGCGCCGGCAGTAACTTGTCCTTCCACGCATGCCCGCGGGTCTGCAACTCGACGTTCTCGGCTAATTTCGGCATTGATGACATGTGCTGATCCTCATTGAACGGTCCGCCCGGTCAGTGATGACAGGCGGGAGCGCGACAATTTAACGTCCTCATTCCCAGGAGGAATGCCTAAAAGCGAACAACGTGATGATCGGGGTTTGAGTCGCTGAGGCACAGCGACCCCTGCGTAGTCCATTTTCATTCCACGGACGAACGTCCGTCGAACACCTGAAGCATGACAACAGGCGGAGTCTATGCCCCGAAGCAAGAACTGGCAAGCGTTAGTCTCTTCCAATGCTAGATGAGCCTGAAGGTGGGGCTTATTTCTAACACAAGATGAGCCTGAACTAGGAGCGGGTAGCTGTTCATGATGGGAGGA
>MUGK01000126.1 GCA_002007425.1 Chromatiales bacterium USCg_Taylor
TACCGCTCGGATGCGAAATCTACCTCAACGCCTCGACCGACGGTCATATCTGTGTCTGAACTACCGTCAAATGACAATTGATTCACAGCCTCTCAGTGCGCTTGAGGAAGAAGTTCTCCCTGATGTAGAAAGAATAAATTCTTCCCTGCGGCTTGATGTAGTTCAGGAAACTGAACGGGCTCGTGGGATCGGCCAGCGTTACCAGGTCCGCCAGGAATGGCGTCTGCAACCTAACTTCCTGCAGCAGCATACCAGGATGCCAGTCGAAGCCTTCGCTCTGGTCGAGGAATATGCCGTCCAATCCGTCAATGGGTTCGCTGAGGCAGGCCAGCCCCAGGTTGAACGGCCCTATGCCGATACCCGCGAAATCATAGATCGCATCACGCATCGTCCGTCTCCGTGGTCAAGCCGTCATCAACCCCGCGACGGCGTTGGCGGCGCGTTTTTGGCGGTGGCTGAAGTACTGGTGTCCGTGACGTTTGATCAGACTGGCGATCTCCCGAATATCGCGGATCGTGGTGGTCGGATTGAGCAAGGTGAACTTGAGGTATCGTCTTTCTTCCACCTTGGTGCTGGCCACGACCGCTTCGCCCGAGCGGAACAGCGCTTTGCGGATGTAGGCGTTGGCGGCGTCGATTTCCTCGTCCGAATGCGAGTGCAAGGGGCGATAGCGGAACACGATCGTGCTCAGCTGCGGCTCGTGGATCACTTCAATGGCTTCGTCCAAAAGAAACAGGCGATACGTCTGTTTTGCCAGATCGACGACGCGGTCGAAGGCCTTGCCGATGTTGTCCGCGCCCATCGTGCGCAACGTCAGCCAGAGCTTCAAGGCGTCGAACCGTTTCGTCGTCTGAATGTTCTTGTTGACCAGGTTCGGCGTCCCGTCCTTGAGCTGGCTTGTCGGGTTCAGGTATTCAGCGTGGTGGGTGACACAGGACAGATTCTTTTTGTCCTTCACGAAGAAGGCGCCGCAACTCACCGGCTGGAAGAAGGACTTGTGGTAATCCACCGTGACCGAATCCGCCTGTTCGATGCCGCAGAGCAAGTGGCGGTGCCGCGGAGACACCAGCAGGCCGCAGCCGTAGGCCGCGTCCGCGTGCATCCACAAGCCGTGGGCGCGGCATAGCTCCGCGATTTCTGTCATCGGATCGATGCTTCCGAAATCCGTCGTGCCGGCGGTGGCCACGACCGCCATAGGCGTCAAGCCTCGCGCCAGGCAATTCCCGATCTCCCGCTCCAGCGCGCGCACGTCCATTCTGAAATGACGATCACAGGCAACTGAAATCACGGACTCGTAGCCCAGGCCAAGTATCGCCGCCGACTTCTGGACGCTGAAGTGGCTCGCTTGCGAGGCGAAGATGCGCAGTTTGCGAAAGCCCTCGGGTAGCCCCTGAATCTTGGCGGCGCCATTCAATTGTTTCGAACAAAAGCTGTCACGGGCCAGCAGCATCGCCATCAGGTTCGATTGCGTTCCGCCGCTGGTAAACACGCCGTCCGCTTGCGGGCCCAAACCGATCTTCTCTGCGGTCCAATCGATCAGCTTCTGTTCGATAAGTGTACCGCCCGCGCTTTGATCCCAGGTATCCAACGACGAATTGATCGACGACAAGATGACTTCGGCAAGGATGGCCGGGACCACGATCGGACAGTTGAGGTGGGCCACATACCTGGGATGATGAAAATAGATCGCATCTTTAAGGTACAACTCTTCGATTTCCGCGAGCGCGTCGCTGAGCTGCGCGAAGGGCCGATCCAGATCGACATTCTCGAACTTGACCGCCAGCTCATGCGGCAACACGCCGCTGAAGGGCTTGTCCACCACCGACATTTTTCTCTGTATGAGCTCGACGACTCTCAGAATGCCTTCCCGGTAATCGCGCAGACTGCGGTGGTCAAAAATGAACGGATTGTCGCGATGTCGCTGCGCATCGGTATCCGGTCGAATTTCAAGAAAAGCGGTGTTGTCGTCCTTCATGGTTCCATCCTTAACTTGCTTGCTGAAAATTCGTTTCCGCTGACTCGCGATGCTCGGCGATACCGTCAGACCTGACGCGCGGACCTGCGCGGTGTGTGTTCTTCGGGGCCAGGCGCTCCAGGTGTTCGGCGAGCATGCGCCAGCGACGCTCGCGGCGTCGTTTGACTTCGGCTTTGTCCAGTTGCTGATCCCGTTTTCTGTGCATCCATTGCTCGATCATCTCCTGGACGCGGGCCGGACCGAGATCGGCGCACCCGGGGACGGTGTCTTTGAAATATTCATGAACCTGTTCGGCCCAGCGCTTGCCGTCGTAGCAACCCTGCCAGACCTGCCAGTCGAGGTATCGTGCAATCGCGTCCCACAGGCCCCCGGCATGGCGAACATCGCGGATCAGTCCCAGCGCCATTTGCGCCGCCTGGCCGGCACTGACCAAGGCCTCGTTCTCGATACCCGCCAGCGGCCCAGCGAGATAAAGGCCGTCGACGACTGTTCGCCCGTAGGCGTCAAGCGGCGCGCGGCGGAACTCCCCTGCCTCGTCGAACAGCGCCGGTTCATTCAGCGCGCGCAAGTACTCCACGTCATAGGTGCTGGCGGCAACGAAGCGATCGGCGAGAAACACTGTGCCCTCACGGGTGCGCACGACGAACCGACCGCCGTCCGCGGCGAGTTCAACCGCCGTCACGCGTTCCTTGACGATCTCGCAGCCGACGTCGGCGGCCTGGGTCCGCGCCAGATCGAGGAAGGCCGCGACCTCGATGCCGCCGGGAAAACCGAGGTAGTTGTCGAGATGCGCGCACTGCCGTAGCGAGCTCTTGCCGCGATCGAGGATGAGCGTGCGCAGCCCATAGCGGGCGGTGAACAGGCCGGCGGCGAGGCCGGCCGGTCCGCCGCCGGCGATCACCACATCGTAATGCGGTTGTGTCTTGGTCATCGGGAGAAACCTTTCCGTGGCATTGTCTGAAACTTGACCAGGTGGCGGCTTCACCAGCGGTACGTGACAGTCCCTAACACGGCGCTCCTCTGGCCAAACGTGGCGAACTCTCCGCCGCTCGTAAAGGCCGTGGCGACGTATTCCTTGTCGAAGACATTCTGCGCATTCACCGCGAACCGGAATTGCTTGTAGTCGTAATGGACCGCCGCATCGAACAGGGTCACGCCCGGCACTTTGATGGTGTTCCTGGCCCCGAAGCTGTTGCCGAAAGCAGATCCGATATGGCGTACGCCGGCGCCGAAACCCAAACCCTTCAGATCGCCCCCTTGGATCGTGTAATTCGCCCATAGCGAGGCTTTATGCTTCGATGCGTGTTCCAGCGGTTCGCCTACCTCGGCGGGGAAAGAACTCTTCGTAATCTCGGCGTCCAGCCTGGTATAGCTGGCGATCAGATTCAGCCCGAAATCAAAACGGGCGACGCCTTCCAGCTCGATGCCGCGCGAGCTGACCTCGCCCCTCTGCACATTCGCGAAGGTGACGGGATCCAGTGTCAGGAAATTCTCGCGGGTGAGATCGAAATAAGCGAGGGTCACGAAGCTGTTCCAGCCGGGCGGCTGGTATTTGACGCCGACCTCGTATTGCCGGCCGGTCTCCGGCTCGAACGGCTGTCCGGCCGCATCGGTCCCGATCGCAGGGAGATATGACTCCGCATAGCTGACATAGGGCGCCAGACCGATATCGGACCGATACACCAGGCCGGCACGGCCGGTAAATGCACTGTCGTCCTGCCCGGTGCGCGTCCCCGTCAACTTGTTCTTGGTTTCGGTACTGGCCCGGTCGTGGCGTCCGCCAAGGGACAGTATCCATTTCTCTGCAAACTTGATTTGGTCCTGCAGATAGAATCCGATCTGCTCTTGAGTGGTAGCCTCATCCTTGAAGACCGGTGCTGCCGCGACGGCTGCCCCGTAGACCGGATTGAAGATGTCGAGGTTGGGAGCGGCGCCGAAGGTTTGCACCGAACGCGCGTTCAAGCGTTGATAATCGAGACCCGCCAGCAAGGTATGGCGGATAGCCCAGGTCGTGAAATCGAACTGGGCCTGGGTGTCGACGGTGAGCCCCTTCACTTTACCAAAGCTTTCGAACAAGGCCCGGCTGACGGTACGTTGGTCGGCCAGCAACGCGGTAGGGAAAATCGTGCGGTCATCGACTTGGTTGTCGTAGTAGCGCACATTCTGCCGCAAGCTCAAGGCATCGCCGATGCGGTGCTCGAGCAGATAGCCGACCGCAAATTCGTCTCTGTCGTATTGATCGACATCCGGCTCACCCGTGAAACGATTCGTCGGGATACGGCCATTGGGGTTGGAGCGCAGCGTGCCCTCGGCAGGCAGACGCTGGGAAGGAAGGGTCTCGTCCTGGTGGAAATGACTCAGAAAAGTCAGCGTGGTGTCTTCGCTCGGGCGCCAGGTGAACCCCGGCGCGATATAGATACGGTTATCCTTGACGAAATCGACCTGCGTGTCGCTGTCGC
This sequence comes from Chromatiales bacterium USCg_Taylor, assembly GCA_002007425.1. Taxonomy (GTDB): domain Bacteria; phylum Pseudomonadota; class Gammaproteobacteria; order JACCXJ01; family JACCXJ01; genus USCg-Taylor. Next base: position 4,435 of record MUGK01000126.1, read on the forward strand.
GGACAAGGCCCGTCAGCCGATAGGAGAACACACCCGCCTCGTCATTATTCGGCTTGACGACGACGCCTACTTTTTTGATATCTTTCTTAAACATTTACAGAAGTCGATAATCGGGCGTGTCGGCCGCTTCGAGACATAATTGACCAGGCCGCCCGGACTGCCCTGCCCATAGAGGACCGATGCAGGACCACGCAGCACTTCGATGCGCTCCGCACCATAGGGTTCCAGGCTGTAGCCGATGGCGAACCCGGGGTTTCTGAGCTGCAGACCGTCACGGTATAGGCCCGTGGTCGCAGCATCCAAGCCACGGATCCTCAGCTGTGTGACGCGGGGCTCGAAGCCGAAAGTTTCCCCTTGAATGCCCGGCGTGTAGCGCAAGACCTCCGCCAGACTATTGACATTCTGGGCCTCTAGTTGGCCACGGGTAATGACCGAGATCGACTGCGGCGTTTCGATGAGCGGCGTGTCAGTCTTGGTGCCGGTGGTGCTTTGCGTTGCCACGTAACCGATCTCATTCGAGGGATTCGCCGTGACGGTGATCACCGGAAGGACGACGGGTTGTTCGTCCTCACCAGCCACGGGTTTGTCCTGTTGCACATCGGCCGCCACGACTGGCGCAGCGCCAGGAAGCATCGACAATATAAGGACAATTGGCGGGAGTTTACATCTAGGTTTGACAGTATTTGGCATAGCCAGACCTTTCTTATGCATTGGTGCTGGCTGGCTACGAAGGAGTGGCTGGCCGGTTTGTTAAGATATTTGCAGCAGACCTCCCCGCGCTGACGCGCTCCCCTTTGGGAAACGAATAATTCACCCTCATGGGCGCTCGGGCTCGAAAGCGACGCTCGCAGGCTCCGGCCTGCCGGCAGCGAGCGTGTCGTTCCAGCCGGCGACGGCCATCGCGATCCGTCCTCAGGTCCTCCGCCCAATGCAGGCTGCCAAACAGACCATCGGCCTCGCCGTTCGGCCCGGCGGTGAAGTACAGGTAATTCGCGCGCCCGAGGCTCGCGCCGTTGCCGAAGGCAAGGCCCCAAAGGCCATCGATCTGGATGGCCTGCCCATCTCGGCCGCGCAGGTATCCCCGTTGCCGCCCGCTTTTCAAGCCGAAGGCCACCAGGGTACCGTCGCCGAAGTTACCGACGAGGAGCCGCTTGGAGAACGGCCCGAAACCGTCGGGGGCCACCGCCATTCCCCAGGGCGCGTTGAGCCGCCGGGTGTGGCCGAGCGTACGCAGGTGCCGGCCGTCGAGATCGAACTCCGCGATATACCCGAGCCCCGGCCCCTGCTCTTCCTCGACCGGATCGGCGGTGGTCTTGGCATAGGCGACGAACAGGCCGTGCCTCGCACTACCGTCGATCTCGTATTCCAGGAACTGGATGTTGAAGGGCGCGAAATCCTCGGGCACGTCGGCGGGGAGATCGAAGGCGCCGTTCAGGATCGGCTGGTAGGCGCCGTCGAAGCTGTCGATCCGGCGCAGGCCGAAGTTGGCGGCGTACAGGCGGTTGCCGGAGGAAAAGGGTGTGATCGCGAGTCCTTTGTACACCGAGTCCGCCTCCCCGTTCACGGCGAGGGTGAAGGAGCGCATGCGTTGCGCCAGGCTCGATCCGGTCTCGGCCCAGCACTGGAGGTTGCCGTCCTCGGTCACGACGAGAAACCGGCTCGGCGCGGCGATGGGGGCGCCGGTGAAGCTCGTGCCGGAGCACGGGAACTCGTCCGAGCCGCTGAAGACCTGGCCGGTCGGTGTCGGCGATTGATCCGGCGTGGCCGGCGCCGGCTCGACCCGCACCGTCTTGAGGGCGTCCTGGAAGAGCGGGGTCGCATCGGTATCGCCGACGTAGGTCACGACGGTGCCCGAATCGGTATTGGCGATCCACCAATGTCCGCCCGCCCCGGCCGGGCGCAAGGCCAGGCCCCAGGCGTTCAAGACCCGCTTGTTTCGGAGCGTCTTGCGCCCGGTTTCGAGCCGCGTGCGGTACTTGTCTCGGAAGTTGGTGATGAGGTTGCGCTGCAGGTAATGGCCCTGCGCAGCGTTTGCGGTTAAGGGTGCCGTCGCGACTAGTGCGATTAGGGCCAAAGTAACGACGAGGTGCCTTGCTGTGTGTGTCATGACCGTTCTCCACGCTTCAGGCCGCGACCAGCAAGCCATCGCCCGGGTGCCATTCGCAGGCGGTGAGCCCGCCCGCTTGGAAGGCCTGGACGAGCCGCAGCGTCTCGGCCGCGCTGCGGCCCACGTCCAGGGCATTGGCCGTAACGCTCGCGACGCGGCCTTGGGAATCGAGGATGAACGTCGCCCGCGCCGCTACACCTTCGTCTTCCAGCAACACGCCGAAAGCCTGCGCCAACCTGCGGGTGACATCCCCGATGAGCGGGAAGCTCACCTTCCCGAGCCCGTGCTCGACCCAGGCGCGATGCACATGGACCGAATCGACGCTCGCGCCGAGGAGCGCCGCATCGGCCTCGCGAAACCTGGGGGCGAACGCCTCGTAGCCGCGGATCTCGGTCGGGCAGACAAAGGTGAAATCCTTGGGATAAAAGAACAGGACCGCCCAGCGGCCGGCCAGCGCGCCGAGATGCAGGCGCTCGAAGCGGCCATCCGGCATGAGCGCCTCGACCTCCAAGTCCGGTGTCGAGTTTCCGATCATCAACATGGTCGTGTCTCCTTGGGGTTTTTGGTTCGGTTCAATGACGAATGTCCTGGCAGCTCTGGTCCGACGCCTCGCAGGGCAGATGCGCCGGTAGTTTTTCGGCGGCCTGCTGCATCGCGCCGCACAGGGCCTGGAAGACATGTGGCGCGAGCTTCAGGCTCAGCGGCCCGATGCGCAGGTGGAGGACCTGGCATTGCGGGCACAGCGAGATGCCGCAGAATTCGTTGTTGGCGAGGTCGAGGAGCTGACAGGCTGGGTTGGTATCCATCATAGAGATTCCTCTTTAAGTGGGTGGTGGTGTGTACGGGATAGCTCAGAGTTTGTGAAAAAATCGTCGCGAGCGCAGTAGATCCTCACGCAAGCAATGTTCGAGGGATGTCCGGCGCGCCATACGCTGCCACTGCTGGGAGAGGTGTGCGGAGGCCCTGGCGAGCGGCGAGCGCGCGCATTCCGGGTGCTCGGCTATCCACTGGAGGTGTTGGGCCAGCGCCACCGCCGTCTCGGGGCGCTTCTCTTCGGCGTAGCGCGTCATCAGATACAGGCTGGCGGCCATGAGGACATCGAGCGGGGGCGTGGTCTCGAGATTCATACGGACGGATCTCCCATCGGGGTCAGGGCGGTGCGTGGATAGAGGAGCACCCCGAGCGGACCCAGCAGATCACCGATGCTTTGCGGCTGCTCCGATTCGATGCGCTCGGGCCCGACGATGCTCACCGGGGCCGGGACCTCGAAGGCCGAGCGCGCGGTCTTGGCGGCCGTGACCGTGACCACCTCAAGCTCGATGACCGGCTGGTCCGCCGGAGGCTCCTCCGCGCTGGCGGCGGAGATCGACCACATCAAGACCGGCAAAGCGATTCGACGGAACACGTGACAGCCTCCCACAGGTTTTGGGCTGGCTGCCTCGTGCCGTCGGGCACGCGGTGGCTCGCGTCTCGTTGAACTAGTTAATCAGATTATTACTTGGTCAGGATCAGCTTCCCGGCCCGTGTGTGGCGCAGGTGATACTCCTGCCCGGCATGCTCGATGATAACCTCATCCCGGCCGGCCAGAAGATCATCGCTCGCCAGCCGCCGTTTCGGGGCGGCCGTGCCGCGGGTCCCCGCGCCCTCCCAGGCACTTCGCCGCCGCTCGGATCTGGCAGGAATGCTCATACCAGCTAATGATAATGCTTCTCATTCGCATGTCAAGGGGCCCCTTGAACCAAGTCGCGCGGGCAATCGCGGCATCCACCACCGACTTCTTGCGCTGCATGCGTTCCCGGTGGAGGTCCTCGCCCGTCGCGTCCACCGCTCAGCCCGCCCTCTGGCGGCGTGTACGAATGAAGTTGCTGTCGGCCAAGGTGAATACGATATGCACTACGATCGCGATCCCCATCCAGAAGGCCAGGCTCTCCAGAGAGAGCGGAAAATACTTCGCCAACCGCAAGCCGAACTCGACAAGGCTCGTTTCCGCAAACCGTCCGGAGAAGAAATAGAAGCCCCCGCTCGAGATGAGCTCGCACACCGCCGCGCCAATGACCACACTGCCCGCCAGCGGGATCAATGTGGAGAGTGCAAAACGGTGGCGGCCCGCGTACCAACGGCCGGCGAGCCAGAGCGCGCCGTAAGCCGGCAGCAAAAAGCCGTAGGCAGGGCTCACGCAGAAATCGCTGACGCCGAACCCGGCGATGGCCACATAATCACTCACCCCGGCCAAAGCGATTAGCGCAGGAAACATCCATAGCGGACGCAGATAAAATCCGGCTAGGAAGAACACCGCCCACGAGGCGTCGGGCAGGTGTAGCGTCGCGGCGAAGTGATGACTGCGGGTGGCGGCCATGAGCAGGGCCAGCGTGAGGCCGATGGCAAGTGCGGATCGAGGACGTACGGGGATCATGACGGTCTCCTCCTTTGGTTACTCGGTGAAATTAAAGTGCATCCGGCTGGTAGCGGAGCGTGACGAAGAGGTTGGTGTCATCCTGGTTAAAGAAGTCCGCGGTCTCGTACTCCTTGTCGAGCAGGTTACCGACCTTCCCTTCCAGGAACAGACCCTTGTAGATCTCGACCCCGGCGCGCAGATCCACGAGCACAAAGCCAGCGAGCCGGCGGGTATTTTCGAGGTCGTCGAAGCGGCGGCCTTCGCCATAGACCGTCGCCCCGAACGAGAAACGGCCGAAGCGGCGATCGAGATCGAATCGGAACATCTGTTCGGCGCGCCGGGGCAGGACGTTGCCCTTGTTCGGGCCCTCGCCGCGAACCTCGGGATCGATGAGGCTCAAATTAGCCGCGATGTCCCATCCTAAGATTTGCGTAGACGCGACCGCCTCGAGTCCGAGGATGCGGGCTTCCTCGACATTGGCGGCCCGGATGCCGAAGGGGAACTCGGGATTAACAGGCACGCTGATAAATCCGATCAGTTCATCCAACTTAGTGTAATAGCCGTTGAGCGACCAGCGCACCCCGACGACAGTCCCATTGGCACCGACCTCGACGCTCTCGGAGCGCTCCGGATCGAGGTTGGGATCGCCGAATCCCGGGAAGTACAGCTCGTTGAAGGTCGGGGCCTTAAAGCCCCGGCCCCAGCCCGCGGTCAGCCGCAGCAGCGGGCCGAAGCTGTAACCGAGCGTCACGTTGCCCGTGGTCTCGTTCCCGAAGCGCTGGTTGTCGTCCTGGCGCACACCCAAGATCCAATCGAGGCTGTTGAATGCGCCTTGATACTGGGCAAACCCGGCCTTGTTGTCGCGCGAAGTCTCGGCAAACACCAGGTTACTTTCGAGCAAGTCCTTATAATAATCGAAGCCGACCGTCAAGAGGTGATCCGGCGCGAGCGTGATATCGTTCTGCAGCAAAGCGCTCTGGCGCTGGCTGTCGAAGACATCGGTGCTCGCGGGATTGTTAACGCTATCGAGCTCGTCGAGGTTACGGCCGCCCGTGATGGTTACCAGCCAGGGCTCGAGGGGAGAGAAACGCAGCTTGCCGCCGACTGTCTGCTGGAGGTAATCGCTACGGTTATGGAAAAACTCAGACGGCACGGCATTGAAATCATCGGTTCGATCAAACTCATTCGCACCCTCGGCATGAAGGAGGTGGGCATCGACCTCGAGCCCGTTCTCGAAGCGGTAGCCGAAGCGGGCGCTGCCGGCGTTATTGGTATAGCCATCGTCATCGGGCTCGAAAGTGAAGCACCCGCCAGGCTGCGCGACCGTGCTGCTGCAAGCGTTGAAGCTCGCCGTGTCGAGCCGGCTCGCACTCAGGTTGAACGAGCCACGCTCGCCGCCGCCGGATAGCCCGCCCGAGAGTTTATAAGTCGCATGGCTCCCGCCTCCGGCACTGAAGCTCGGACGTAAGCCACCGCCGCCCTTGCGGGTGAAGATCTGGATCACTCCGCCGATGGCCTCCGAACCGTAGAGGCTTGAGCGGGGGCCGCGTACGATTTCGATGCGCTCGATTTCATCGATCGGGATGCTCTCAAATGCGGTCGTGCCCGCGCTGACCGAGCCGGTGCGGAGCCCATCCACCAAGACCAAGACTTGGTCCGATTCGGTTCCGCGTAAAAACACCCCCGCAGGCTGGCCCAAGCCGCCGCTGTTCGCAATGCCCACACCGGGCACTCCGCGCAATACCTCTTGCACCGAGGTCGCCTGGCGGCGCTCGATCTCCGCGCGGGTGATGACCGTGACCGAGGCCAGCGTCTCATCCGCTGTCTGGGCGGTCCGGGTCGCTGTGACGATGATTGGGCTTAACTCGATCGGTTCCTCCGCAGCGTATGAAGAATAACAACAAAGCGGCAGCAGGACTGCCGGCATTCGGCGTAATAGCATGGCTACTCCTCCGCGCACACCCGCGCAATAACGGTACATAGCGCAAGGCTCGCGGAGAAATGGCGGCAGGGCGGGAAAAGGGATAACGGCCCGGGCGCCGCGGCATCACCCTCCGCAATGCCATTGCAACACCTTCAGGCCGGTCTCCGGGCTCGCGAGTGGGTTCAAAAACCCCGGGAGCAGCGCCTTCCCATGCTTGACGCACAGTGGCGTGATGCTGATTCCCTTACTTGCTTACCGTTGCGGGGGCAGCGCCGGGATTGCGCTCGGGTCGAAACTCGAGCGCGCACCGGCTTCCCGTTTCATCCCTTCGATCGAACGTTCTTAGGGACACCTGAAGCGTGCACAATATGGTCTAGGGATTGAGCTATTGTCAATAGTGCAGAGTGGGTATCCACTTCGCCCCACAGGTTTTACACAAGCACAGTAAACGGTTACACTTTTTAGTCTTGGATTTTCATCCATGGGATAAGGTTTCGCGTAACGCGAAGTAACAGGGAATCGTGTGCAAATCACGAGCTGTCGCGCAACTGTAAGTAACGCATAAGCTTTTGCCGGAGATGCCCACTGTTCCAGCGACGGAATGGGAAGGGCGGCAAAAGAGTTACGAGCCAGGAGACCTACCTTATCCGCAGCGGCGATGCTTCCGCGGTCCGAGGCTCGGTTAGGTGGAACCCCATTGTGCCCGTACGGGCGAGGTGTGTCTGCCTTCCTTCCTCTTTCTGCGGTGACATCGCGAAGTTATCGGTCGCGTTAACCTAGGAAAGGAAAGGTGCACATGCTCACACATAACCTCGGCTATCCGCGTATTGGTAGCCATAGAGAACTCAAGAAAGCCTGCGAGAGTTACTGGTCTTCCCGGATCAGCCTCAATCAACTCCTAGACGCTGGCCGGGCCATCCGCCGGCACAACTGGCAGCGCCAGCATGAGGCTGGCATCGATCTGATCCCCTGCAACGATTTCTCGTTTTACGACCATGTGCTGGATCTTTCGCTCATGGTCGGCGCGATCCCCGCGCGCTACCGACCGCTGCTCGATAAGCCTGATAGTTCTGAGTTGGATTTGTACTTTGCCATGGCGCGGGGCTATCAGAAAGACGGTCTCGACCTCATTGCCATGGAGATGACCAAGTGGTTCGACACCAATTACCACTATCTAGTCCCCGAGTTCACGAAAGATCAGACCNNNNTAGCTTGACCTCACGGAAGGTTCTGGATGAGTTTCAGGAGGCAAGAGCGCTCGGCATCAACGCTACGCCCGTCTTGGTCGGGCCGGTGAGCTACTTGCTCCTGGGCAAGGAGAAAGTACCGGGCTTTAATCGGCTCGACCTCCTCGACCGGCTTATGCCGGTCTACTTGCAGATCCTGGGCGAACTTCAAGGTCTCGGCGCACAATATGTCCAAATCGACGAACCCTTCCTCGCGCTGGATTTGCAGGACGAGACGAAGCGCGCCTATGAATCGGCCTACGCCGCAATCACCCGGGCCTGCCCCGAACTCAAGTTCATCCTCGCGACTTACTTTGCTGGACTTGAGGATAACGCGGAGCTAGCTGCGAGTCTTCCCGTAAACTACCTGCACTTGGATCTCGTCCGCGCGCCCGCGCAACTGGACCAGGTGCTGTCCCTGATCCCGCCTCAGCTTGGCCTCTCGCTGGGGGTCGTGGACGGCCGCAACGTGTGGAAGAATGATCTCGAGCGCTCTTTGGTGTTGATCAGCAAGGCCGTGGAGAAACTCGGCAGTGAGCGCGTGGCGTTGGCGCCTTCCTGCTCATTGCTGCACGCCCCTTGTGACCTGGTGCTTGAACACGACGAGGCGGCGTTGCCTAGCGAGATCAAGGGCTGGCTGGCTTTTGCCCGGCAAAAGCTTGATGAGATCGTCACGCTGAGGGGACTGGCGCAGCCCGAAACTCACCGGCAATATGCCGACAAGCTCAAGGAAAATATGCTCAACATGGAGAGCCGTCGCCAGTCCGCTTTGATCCACCGACCGGCGGTGCAACAGCGCTTTGCCACCATCCGTCCCGACGACCTCAAACGCCAAAGCCCCTTTGGCGTGCGTCAGGAAAAGCAATGCGCGGACCTCAATCTGCCTTTATTTCCCACGACCACCATCGGGTCTTTCCCGCAGACCGATGACGTGAGAAAGCTCCGGCTTCGGCTCAAGAAAGGCGAACTCACGCCGGAACAGTACGAGGCGGCGATCCGCACGGAAACCGAGCAGGCCATCCGCTGGCAGGAAGACGTGGGTCTGGATGTGCTGGTGCACGGGGAGTTCGAACGCAACGACATGGTGGAATACTTCGGTGAACTTCTGAAGGGCTTCGCGTTCACCGGTAGCGGATGGGTGCAGAGCTACGGCTCGCGCTGCGTCAAACCGCCCATCATCTACGGCGAT
>MUGK01000127.1 GCA_002007425.1 Chromatiales bacterium USCg_Taylor
ACAACGCCCCCAGGCATCCCCTGAGGTCCAGGAGTCCTTCTCTCTAAGGGGGACTCTATTACCCTTTTCAGGCTCATTTTAAGATTAGAAAATACTGGGTTATCCTGAAAGCCGTTGGTACCGTCGATAAACGCGATGTAAGATGCCTATATCGTTTACGCTGTGAGCGGACGGCCGGTGTGGCCGGCCGATAGAGTCATGGAACCCTGGATTCCTATTCTTTGGTTTCTCTATCACCTCGCGGTCATCGCTTATTTTCAATGGCGCTTGTACGGCGAGGAGCGAGAGCGGGAACGAAAACGGCAAGCGCGGCGGGACCGGTTGCTGGCGCTCGGCTTCCTCAGGACTCGCCAATCCCCGAAACCGCGCGATGAGATCGTGATGCTTGCGTGACCGTGTCATCACGGCCCAGGCACTTTCGCGCCGAAACCCCAATCCCGGAGCATGCCTGGCGCGAAAGCGCTATAGGAATCTCTGCAAAAGTGTCGCGAGCAAGCCCAGATGCGCGAAGCCGCGGAGCGAGTCGCGAGACATATCAGGTAGATAGGCGAGCGACGCGCGAGCACGCGGCAAAGTAGATGGGCTGCGCAGTAACTTTTGCAGAGATTCCTTTACTCTCGCGCCTTGCCGTAGGATTGACGAAGGTAGGTGACGATTCCCGGTACCTCGCCCCGGGGGATGCTCGCCCCCATCACGTCGATCATTTTATTCACGCTCTTTTCCCAGCCCGCGGCGTCCAGGATGCCGGCGTTCATCTCGATGTAATCGAGGCTGTGACAAGTCCGGCAATGAGCCTCGATCAGACTCTTTCCCGGGGCGTCTTGCAGCTTTATAGAATTCTCCTCGGCGAGCGCCGCCGCCGAAAATGCGAACAAGCAGATTAACCGAAGTGTCATTTTAACTACACCACTTTAAAGCGGACGCGCTGCACCAGGTTATGATGATAGCCGGCTGGATTCAAGATCAGCTTGCTTCCTTGCGTATCGCCGTTACGGTTGGTGGCCTTCGCCAGCAGCACGTGCTTGCCCTTCTCTAGAGGCGTAAAACGGAAGCTCCAAGGCCGCCAGGAATATCGGCCGTGATCGCCGCCCAGCTCCGCCGGCGTCCAGCTTCGGCCGTCGTCTTTCGATACCTCGACCTTCTGGATCCCGTAGCCGCCGTCCCAGGCGATTCCTTTCACCTCGATCTGCCGGTGCAACAGGAATTCATCGTGGTCTTTAACGTTCGTAAGCAGCGAATTAACGACCAATTCGGTGACCGGCGTATTGGCTTCACCGGTCTGGGAACTAAACTCGCGCGTCGCAAGGAACGCTCCTTTGGGGACGCGGTAGGCCGTGCTCATCCAGAAGCCATCGTAGGGTTTTAATCCGACTCTGATCGACACCAGATGCTTGACCCAATAAGTGGCCGTCCAACCGGGGACCACCAGGCGAGCCGGATAGCCGTTCCAATGCGGTAGCGGTTCCCCATTCATCTCGAAGGCGATGATGGTATCCTCGTCCAAGGCCTTCCACAGGGGAAGGCTTTTGATAAAGTCCGGTGTTTTAGCGACGAGCGGCGCATCCGCGCCATCGAAGGCGACTTCCAGGGCGCCGTTCTTGAACCCGACGCGGCGCAGCACGTCTCCGAGTCGCACACCGCTCCAACGCGCGTTACCCATGGCGCCGTGACCCCATTGGACGCCCGGCGCGCGCGGCTCGAATAATCCCCGGCGGTTTCCAGCGCACTGGTTCACCGCCGCGATCTCCACGCGTTCGAAGTCGCGCCGCAACGTTTCTAGACTAAACTCCGAGACGTTCTTGACGGCATCGCCCTCGACACGCAACCGCCACAACTTACTGTCGACACGCGGGATGTTCGCGAGATGATAGCGGACAAAAAAAGCGTCATTCGGCGTGAAAACCTCATTGAAGTAATGGATTGGCGTCTCGAAATTCGGCGGCCGGTAGGTGCGTCGGATGAGCGGCCTTTTGCCGGGAAGAACCTCAAGAGGCGGCGCGGCGAGCGCATCATGTTCGCCCCCGAACGCGCGTGCGACCCTGGGCATGAGCGCATCCCCCGCTAGCGCAAGAGTGGCTCCGCCTAGACCTTTGAGGAAATCTCTCCGTTGCGGCATAGACCTCTCCCGCCGTGTGGTTAGAAGTATACCCCTAGAGTCTAGCAAACCACTTTCGGTAGTGCTATGGATGACGCGGGCGGGTAGTGTCTCAGTTTGAATTTCGGCTATCGGGCCAGGAGCAGCCGGTCGCGTGCACCGGATGAACTTCCCGATAGCGGACGTCCGATGCTTAACATGAGCTGCAGTGATCTGCTCGTCGGCCACCCACCGGCACGCGCACGCCTATGTCCGCATTGCCGCTATTTAGAAATTCGGAGCAAAGCGGCGTTCGCTGAGAACAGACAATTCCACAACGACCAAGGGATCGATAGCCGCGATATCACGTCGTGCTTTGGACTCATAGGCTTCGAACGTGTACGGGCTTACCGTTATCGCGTGAATGGCTCCCGTCAGTGACCAATCGAGAAGTACGTACTTCGGCAGTTCGTCAGGGAGTGCCGCAGTGCCGTTTTCAACGAGGGAGTTACTGAACTCAGGATACTCGGGCTCGTCACAGCTCCTGAGCTTGCTATAGTGGGCCTCGTCATACTTTAGTATCCAGACTTCCTGCTCGCACTCGAACCCCTTGCGTTTATCCATGAATGGATCTAACTCATCGTCAAATCCATCCCCTTCATGATAGAAGCGATAACTCACGGGGCTTATAAACAGATCATGGTGTGCTACGAACGCTTCCAATTTGGCTAGTGTCGAACGCAATGCCAACCCCTGGCCCTTCTCCTTTTCGTTCTCGCCATCGGGGCAACATAGCCGCCACATGGCCTCTGACTCATCGCCAGACGTCCAGCATATTGCATGAGCGGAGTGTGTCTTATCTCGGGAAATTTGGTCATTCGTGCCCAACGGTCGCCACTCCGAGGGACGTGCATACCGGGGTAATGAGTAGCGATGCTTCTCAGCATCATCTCCCTCGCCTGAGCGCCCCCAAAGGTGACGACCTGATCATCAATTGTCTTTTTTGGCACAGAGCCCTCGAACGGATCGTGGAAACTACAATACGCGTCAAACGCATTTGGCGATCACGCAGCATCGCAATGACCGCTTCGAGGCTGGTGTAGTGCCAAACTTGTGTATTTGGGGACATGGACCCCTCCCCAATCACTCATCCTCCTCCACCAAGAAGACGCCACGCTTTTGCGACACCGCGTTGAATTTCCGATCCTTATAGAGTGCAAGCCCAAGTCTTACAACACGGTGACGCACGCTCACGAGTAGGCGATACCGCCTTCCATCGAAAAAATAACGAACTCATCCGTTGACAGCGGTAAGGATTACCGTCGCCGATGTAAATTTTACAGCCCGCGGTGACCATACACTCGCCGCCCACCACCCGCGCTTGCTTATCGACTGGATCGTTTCAAGGCTATCTCACGGTCCGCGTGGACGTATCAAAGAACCGGCTTAAAGAATGGAACACTTTTAACGCGGATCTACGATTGGGCGGTTGTGTTTCGTCATAAAGTCTATACTTCGTCAGCAGAACCAGATGAGCTATGCAGTGCATACACGGATCACTTGCAAGGTTTACAACCCTCGAAGTGCCAGAACATCTCAGCACGTTGATGTGGAGCAATAATCAGTGTCGCGCCGCATGGCATACGTCTTGCCCAAACTAATGCACCAGCGGATATGGGCTTGCCCCCTGCGTCGCTGAGGTGTCGGCAGCGCCGGCGATCATTATGCTTTCGGGAGAGTATTCATGAACGGCATCATTTATCTAATAGGTATGATCGTGGTAATTCTAGCAATCCTATCCTTTCTGGGGCTGCGTTGACCGGCTTATACGGTAACTCCTCAGCACGCGCTGAACAGGCGCGCAATTACACACAACGGAGACTTGTCTATGAATCATGCAGCGAGACCTGACGAAGTCATCAGCTCGAATGCGTTGGGAATACCCTATGTCGAGTGGCCTGCCATACTTGCCGGCGCGCTCCTCAGCGCCGCGTTTGCTTTTGTTATGGTGACCTTCGGATCGGCCATCGGGCTGAGTGTAGCGTCGCCATACTCGGGGGAAGGCTGGTCCCGAACCGGGTTCATTATCGCGACGGGTCTGTGGACGTTATGGGTGATCGTCTCCAGCCTGATGGCCGGTGGATATCTCGCTGGCCGCATGCGCAGACGCATCGCCGACGTAACGGATCATGAGGTCGAGGTGAGAGATGGCGTCCATGGATTGGTTGTATGGGCGTTGGCGACGCTATTTGGGGCATACCTTGCGACCACTGCGACACTGGGTGTTGCCAAAGCGGGCGCGGAAGTCGCAGGAACTGTCACGGCAGAGGTCGCGGGCAAAGCACTTGAGAAGGTCGATCCTTTGAGCTTGACCGCGGATCGCCTATTACGCTCCAACGCGTCGGTATCGTCGGAAGAGATCGGGCGTATATTGGCGGCCAGCGTCGACTCGGAAGCTTCGCCCTCCTCTGCTGACCGGCAATACCTCGTGGACGTCGTCGCATCCCGCGCCGGCCTGCCGCAGGAACAAGCAGCCGCACGTGTAGATGAGGCCTTTGCCGCTGCCCGACAGCTCAGCGAAGAAGCCAAGGCCGCCGCTGAGGCTGCGCGAAAGCTCGGAATTCTGTTGGCGTTTCTTACCGCGGCCTCCTTGTTGGCCGGCGCCGCCGGCGGTTGGTGGGCCGCTACAATAGGGGGGCACCATCGAGATGAAAGAACGGATTTCAGTCGTCTAACGCGCTGGCGCCGATAGCGGCCGACCATCGGGATGCGAACCAGGCGATCGCAAAGCTTACGGGTGAGCCGGCGCAACCCGCGCGCCTCACCCCCAATGACCACGGCCGTTGACCCGCGCAGATCGCAATCGTAGAGGGTGTAATAGGCGAATTACTGATACTGCCACAATTCATCCCCCTCACTTGCAGTCGTGCAAGCGGCTACTGAGTGGTCAAATTCGCGTGATCGTCTGACCTGCCTGGCGGTTCTTTCGAGCTACCTATTCCTGCAAGACGTCACCCTGCGCGCTCACCGTTCTAGTCCACACCCAGAGTTAGTTCCAGGTCCATAGTCAGCAATGACCGCTTCGGGTCGAAGCCGAAATTCAAACTGAGACAACTACCCGCGGGGGATAAGGTCCGTCAGCGGAGCCTGGACCCTTTAATGACATCTTCTATTTACCTGCGCTCCTTTATCAGGTCTCGAATTTCCGTTAACAGCAGCTCTTCTTTCGACGGTGGCGGCGGCTCCGCAGGCGCTTCATTTTGTTTTTTCAGGGCATTCATCGCCTTTATCGCAATGAAAATAGCAAATGCGACGATAGTGAAATCGAATACCGTTTGGACAAATTTACCATAGTTCAACGTAACTGCGGGGACTTCCCCCGCGGCTGACTGCAACGTGATCGCCAGAGCGGCAAAGTCGACACCCCCGATAAGAAAACCGATCGGAGGCATGATGACATCCTCTACGAAGGATGACACGATTTTTCCGAAGGCGGCGCCGACGATGATACCGACGGCCATGTCAACCACGTTGCCCCTCATCGCAAAGGCTTTAAATTCTTGCAACATGCTCATTTTTTTCTCCCGTAGGACTTTAACGTTGCCTTGTTTGATCGGTAAACCAAGGCTGGGATCCTAATGTATGTTATTTAAAGAATGTAGCGGCTGGCCATTCTGGAAGAGTGTGCCGCTAGCCGATCAGCTTTTTGTCCAACAGGAGGTTAAGCGCGAACCTCACGCCAAAGCCGGTGATATCACTCGGGACATGCGCCAGGCCGCCCTTGTGCGTTCCGCTGGAGAGATCCACGTGTATCCAGGGGATATCGTGCTTGACAAAGCGCTGTAGAAAGCGCGCAGCGACGATGTGATCGGCGATGCCTTCTTCATGGCATTGCTTGGTGTCCGCCACGGTGCTTTCTAGGAATTCATCATAGTCTTCATCGGCCGGAAACGGCCACACGCGTTCACCGCTATCCCTTCCGGCCGCGATTAAGCCCGGCAGGTACTCGGGCCGATTGGTAAACACGCCGCTGTATGCATTGCCGAGCGCGCGCTTGCACGATCCGGTCAAGGTTGCGAAATCAATTATCAAGGCCGGCTTTTCGCCCGAGGCGAGCGCGAGCGTATCCGCCAATACCATGCGTCCTTCGGCGTCCGTGTTGATCACCTCGATGGTGGTCCCGTCCGAGGCCGTCACCACATCATTGGGTTTATACGCGCGCGGTCCGATGTGGTTGGTCGCCAGCGCCATCCAACAGTGCACCGGGAAGGGGACCTGCAAGCGCGTCAAGGCGAGCAAGGTCCCGAGCGCCACCGCACTGCCTTGCATATCCTTGTGCATGCCGAGCATGAAGTTCGCGGGTTTGAGATTCACGCCGCCCGTGTCAAAACAGATCCCCTTCCCGACCAGCGTGACGCCGCCCCGCTCGCGCTTGCGAGCCGGGTGATATTGGAGGTGGATGATGCCGGCGTCCGGTTCGGGACTCCCTTGGGCCACGGCCAAGAACGCGCCGGCTTTTTTTTGCGCGAGCGCTCGGGTGTCCAGGAATTCCATCCTCCAGCCGTTTTCCTTGGCGAGCACCGCTACCCGTTTGCGATAGAGGCGCGGCGTCAACGCATTAGGCGGGAGACCGGTGAGGTAGCGGGCAAGATTATTACCCTCGGCTTCCGCGAAGGTCCGCTGAAACCCATCTTTCGGCTCGGCACCGTATAAGCGTACGAGTTTGAGCGCTTGCCGCTCCTGCCGCGAACGCTTGTAGCGAGGCATCTCCGCGATCGCCGCAAGCACGGCCGCCAGCAGCGCCTCGGCCATGCGTTTGGCCTCTGCGCCATGAAATCCCGCGATGACGATACCGATCTCGGACGGCCCGCCGCGTAGCGGGTCCGCCACCAAGCGGCGTGCGAGCGTCAGTAGATCGAAAGCGGACGTCTTATCGCCGGCGCCCGCGACAGATAGTTGAGATGCGATGCCATTCGGCAGATTCAAGACCACGGGCGAGCGATCCCGCTGCGGCTTGTCGGTTCGGCGGCATACACGCAGGATAAAATCACCGTAAGGCAACGTTCCGCAGGTTTGCTCGAAGTCCGCGGCCGGCAGCAACGCAATCCAGTGCTCTAGCGCGTCGAGGGCCGTTTTACCGGGAAGCGCCTTATGTTGTTGGAGCTTAAGCGGGAACGGCATAGGCATCGTCTCGAATAATCATTGCCCCAAGGAAAATCTGAATAAGCTACTGCGCCGCCCATCTGCTTTGTCGCGTGCTCGCGCGCCGCTCGCCTATCCAAATGATATGTCTCGCGACTCGCTCCGCGGCTTCGCGCAGCTGGGCGTGCTCATAACACTTATTCAGAGTTTCCCTAAGTATACCCTAGCGTTGCATAAATCTCGGTTGATGGCGATCTCACGCAGCTTTCAAAGCCGCCAGGTAATGCAACAGTTCCTCCTGGACCGCTTGATTGG
>MUGK01000128.1 GCA_002007425.1 Chromatiales bacterium USCg_Taylor
TTCCGGGAGCAGCCGAAAGCCTGCGGAGCGAAGCTCGTATGGGCACTCGCCCCGTCCCAGCTTCGGCAACTCGGAGGGTAGGACGGTGGATCTCCCCGGTGACCTGCTCGAGCGCTCGGCCCTCACACCGACATACGCGCCAACACGAGAGGCAGATGAGGCGATTCAAATCACCCGGACAAGCCCAACGATTCCTGTCTGTTCACAGCCAAGTCCACAACCTGTTTCGCGTCGGCCGTCATCTTTTAAGGGTGTGTCATTACCGCCTTTTCCGTGAGCGCTCGTTTTCGACTTGGCAAGAGGTGACTTGCGCCTGCTGAATCGGTAGCTGAACCTAAACCGCAACCGAAAATAAGCTACGTTCGATAACTTGTCAAAGCCGCTGGAAGGCACCTGCCCTCTTGTTCCTGCCAGTCGCTGCACCTCGACTGGCACAGCCGCACCGTGTCTAGGCACCGGATACGGATACTGACCGCAGAGCTCACCCGTGAGCCCTGCGATCCCACCGCGGCCTGCGAAGTAAGTGCTTCCCGACCCGGCGCGGACCCCGCCCAATCACTCCCCCTGCCCGCACCGAGAAGACACCACGCTTGCGAACCGCGTTGAATTTCTATCCTTTAGAGTGCAAGCCCAAGTCTTACAACACGGTGACGCACGTTCACGAATAGGCGATGACCGCCTTCGATCGAAGAACTAGCGAGCTCATCGTCGACAGCGGTAAGGATTACCGTCGCCAATGTAAATTTTACAGCCCGCGTTGAGCATACCTCGCCGCCCACCACCCGCGCTTGCTATCGACTGGATCGTTTCAAGGCAAATAGTTTATTGATCCCTGTCCTCGGCCGTAGACGGCGCATGCCCTGGCTGCACCGCAGCGGGCGGGTCGCTCGCCGGGTCTCCTCCACCCCTTCTTCCAGGATCTCATCTTTGTGCTCAAGCTCGACCGCCTGTGGTGTGATGATGCTGTGCTGTACGTCAACGCAACAGAAGGAGGAACGGTGTATGGGCAGTGTGCAACGTTCGGAGGCCAGAGGGAAGGCGAAGCGTTTGAGGTGGAGACGGTTGGATAGGGCGAGCTACCAGGTGGGCCTCGACCCGCTGGGTCTGATGCATGTGCAGGAGCTTTTGGATGAGGAGGTACGGCTTATGCAGCCGAGTCGCAGCTTGCCGTTGCACCGGTCTGCGTTCGAACAAGCGGCACGTTATCAACATTCAATTTAAAAAAAGGAGGACTTTCTACATGGCCACCCGTAAGCCCCCTCGATCTACCGATCAGCGGAAGCCCGCTTCCGCCGGTAACCCCGACGCCGGTAGCCCCGGTGCATCGTCGTCCAGGTCGAGCGCGCGCTCGACGGTGAGCGGTCCGGCGCGATCCGATTTCCCGGACGCTTCGAAAGCTATCGACGCCAACACCGCGAAAACGGATGCGACCCAGTCGCTCGCGGCGGCGATGCCCTATAACGTCAATAAAGTAGGCGAGTACGGCGATCTTGCGCGCCATACGCCCACCGGGATCGCCGCGGAGCCCTCCGATCCGTCCGCGACAGGAAGCACGCTCACCGAGCTGAACGCTACAGACAAGGTGGGCGGAGGGATTCCGCCGTCGGGCATCAATCCGGCCAACGGGCCGCTCGACCGCGTGCGCGTGGACTCGGGCGGCCGGGTCCTGACGACGAATCAGGGAGTTCCAGTCGGGGACAACCAGCACTCGCTCAAGGCCGGTTTGCGTGGGCCCGCCCTGCTCGAAGACTTCATCCTCCGCGAGAAGATCACCCATTTCGATCACGAGCGCATTCCCGAGCGCGTGGTGCACGCGCGAGGCTCGGGCGCGCATGGCTATTTCCACTGCTACACGCCGCTTTCGAAGGTGACACGCGCCTCGCTGTTCGCGGAAGCCGGCAAGCGCACGCCGGTATTCGTACGCTTCTCAACCGTGGTAGGCGAGCGCGGCTCCGCCGATCTGGCCCGCGACATCCGTGGCTTCGCGGTCAAGTTCTACACCGACGAAGGCAACTTCGACCTGGTGGGCAACAACATCCCGGTGTTCTTCATCCAGGACGCGATGAAGTTCCCCGACTTGATCCACGCCGCGAAGCCCGAGCCGCACTTCCAGATGCCGCAGGCGGCCACCGCGCACGACACGTTCTGGGACTTCATCTCGCTTACGCCGGAATCGACCCACGTGATCATGTGGGCGATGTCAGATCGCGCGATTCCGCGAAGCTTCCGGATGATGCAGGGCTTCGGCGTTCACACGTTCCGGCTGGTGAATGCCGCTGGCGAGTCGCGGTTCGTGAAATTCCATTGGTCGCCCGTCGCCGGCACGCATTCCGTGGACTGGGACGAGGCGGTCAAGATCTCGGGTGCCGATCCCGACTTCCATCGCCGGGACCTGTGGGAAGCGATCGAAGCGGGCGCCTACCCCGAATGGGAGCTCGGCCTGCAGATCTTCACCGAGGAGGAGGCTGAGGGATTCAGCTTCGACGTGCTCGACGCGACCAAGATTGTGCCCGAGGAATTGGTGGCGGTGACGCCGGTCGGCCGGATGGTGCTCAACCGCAACCCGGACAACTTCTTCGCTGAGACCGAACAGGTCGCGTTCTGCGCTGCGCACATCGTGCCGGGCATCGACTTTTCCAACGACCCGCTGCTCGCCGGGCGCATCCACTCCTATGTCGATACGCAGATCTCTCGGCTCGGCGGTCCCAACTTCCACGAGATCCCGGTCAATGCGCCGCTGGCGCAGGTGCACAACAACCAGCGCGACGGCATGCATCGCCAG
The DNA here is from genome assembly GCA_002007425.1 of Chromatiales bacterium USCg_Taylor. Classification (GTDB taxonomy): domain Bacteria; phylum Pseudomonadota; class Gammaproteobacteria; order JACCXJ01; family JACCXJ01; genus USCg-Taylor. The sequence continues at coordinate 2,783 of MUGK01000128.1, forward strand.
GCGATCCCCCGCGGCCGGGTGGCCTATGAGCCGAACTCGCTGGCCGGCGGGTGCCCGTTCCAGGCGGGCATGAAGGGCTTCACCTCGTTTCCCGAGCCGGTGCAAGAGGACAAGGTACGGGGCAAGCCGAAAAAGTTCGCGGATCACTATTCGCAGGCGGCCCTGTTCTGGAACAGCCAGACGGGCGTGGAAAAGGCGCACATCGTCCGCGCTTTCCGCTTCGAGCTGACCAAGGTGCAGGTGCCCGCGGTGCGCGAGCGCGTCGTGGCTATGATCGCGAACGTTGCCGACGAGCTTGCCGAAGCCGTTGCGGCCGGGCTGGGCATGGAAAAGGTGCCTCCACCCCTGCCGCTTGCGCTCGACGAGCTGCCGCAGCCAGAAGTGAAAGTCTCACCGGCGCTATCGCTGTTCGCGCGACCGGGCGACGGCAGCATTCGCACTCGCCACGTCGCGATCTTGGTGGCGCACGGCGTCGACAGTGCGGACGCAAAAGCAATCCACGCGGGATTGAACGAGCTCGGCGCTGTCGCGCGCTACGTCGGCGCGCGGCTTGGCCGCGTCCAGAGCGAAGACGGCGACACGCTAGACGTCGACGTGACGATGGAAACGATGCCGTCCGTACTGTTCGACGCCGTCGTGGTTCCGGGAGGTGATGGCGCAGCCAAGGCCCTCGGCCGTCTCGGTCACGCCGCTGAATTCATCGTGAGTGCGTATCGCCATTGTAAGCCGATCCTGGCCCTCGGCGCCGGGCGCCAGTTCGTCGAGAACGTCGGCGTGCCGGCGACGTTGTCTTCGGGCGAACCCGACCCGGGCCTGCTGCTGTTCGACGACGCGAAGGCACAACGTGCGCTGCCAGCGTTCGTCGAGGCCATCGCGAAGCATCGCCACAACGCGCGGGAAATGGATCCGCCGCCGGTTTGACCGGCGGTCTATCTCCCGCCATCACCAGCGCAATCCAGGAGAAATGAAATGGCAAGCAAGGACTAAGTCAACGTGCTGCTCTACCAGGCCCCAGAAACCGAGATCGGCGGCGTCCAGATCTAATCAGACCGCTGTGCGCTGCGCGGTCAACGAGGACTGAGAAAGGAGTGGACCAGTACCTGGAGCAGACCCAGGTTCACGAGCGCGTCCGGCGCGAGGCGTTCGACGCACTGGGCCTCGACCAGGAAGCGGATTCGCCCGCCCGGCAGGTCGGTCAGTCGCTGGTGGTCGGCGACTGTATGGGACAGTCAACCCTTGGTACAATGGCCTACGGATCATCTGAACTGCCACGCAAACGACTTTAATCGGAGCAATGGCAATGCAACATGAGAGCAGCTTGGGACAGACAAAACACGAGCCCGTTATCGGCTATGCACACGACCGACCGCCTGAAGGGGACGGCGCCGTGGGGTGGCGCGAGCCTTGGCGCCGTCTTCTGGCCGACGCAGCACCGCGCGATCACATCGTGCAGATCTACCAGGATCAACACTTTCTCAATCGCGCCGTCTGTCGCTTCGCGGCTGCCGCGCTCGCCAACGGTGAGGCGGTCATCCTGGTCCCGACGCTGGCCCACTGGAATGCTTTTCGCCCGCGCCTGGAAGCCGAAGGCGTGGATGTGGAGGCCGTGCAGAGCTGTGGGCAGCTAACCGTCGTTGACGCCGATGAGCTCCTGCCCCGCTTCATGCGTGACGCCATGCCGGATGCGCCCGTGTTCCTCGGCTTGGCCGCGGACGTTATCGCACAGAGCCGCGCCGCGGGCCGCTACTCGAAGGTGCGCTGGTGGGGCGAGATGGTCAACGTCCTTTGGGAGCGCGGGGACGTGGCCGCCAGCATGAACCTCGAAGATCTGTTCGACCAGCTCGCGCACGAGCACGACATCGCGATCTTCTGCTCGTTTTTGATGGATAACTTCAACGGCGAGGTGCACGCTCGGACGCTGCCAAGGCTCGGGGAGAACCACTCGCACCTGATCCCCGTGGAAGATTACGCCCGCCTGGAGCGTGCCGTGGCCGACGCGCTCCGCGAGACCGTCGGCTCTGTCGAGGCCCGTGTCCTTGAAGGGCGGCTCCTTGCGGACTATCCGACGAAGTTCCATATGCCGCGACCTCAGGCGCTACTGTTGGCATTGCGCCAGGTTCTCCCGCTGGTAGCGGACGCCGTGCTGCAACGGAGCCGTACTCTGGACACTGCCTCGGAGTAGCCAGACCGATGACGAAGCCCTCGACGGCAACGGATGGCTGGTCCAGCGATATCTCCGGGGCGCATGGCGATGCCGCGAGGTCGGACTCGGTCCGCGCCGACCTCATCGGCATCCTCGACACGGTCGATCTTCCCATTATCGTGGTTGGCCGCGATTTCACTGTCGCCCGTTTCAACCGGGCTGCGACAGCGGCGCTTTGCCTCACGCCATCTAATATTGGCCAACCCCCCCGCGACATCAGAGTGCTCGCGGACCTGATGGATCTCGAGAAACTGTGCGCGCAGGTGATCGCCGACGGGGTACCATGCCGGCGCGAAGTTCGGCATGGGGACGGGTGGTTTCTGCTTCGGATTGCCCCGTACACAAGCCGCGATCATCAGATCGGCGGAATTGTGCTCACGTTGACGAACGTGACCGCTTTCCGCGCAAGTATCGAGCAAGTAATTTACGAACGTGAGTACACGAAGGCGATCCTCAATACGGTGATCGAGCCCTTGGTGGTCCTCGACGCCGACCTACGGGTGCAGACGGCCAATCGAGCCTTCTACGCGATGTTCCGGGTCTCGCGTGACGAAACGCAAGGTGTTCCGCTCTACAATCTGAAGAACCACGACTGGGACACTCCCCGGTTATGGACGCTGCTAAAAGCGACCCTTTCCGACAATAATGAGTTCCAGACCCTCGAGGTCGAGCACAACTTGCCGGCGATCGGACGTCGGACGCTCCTGCTCTACGCACGCCGGTTATCTCGAGAAGGTAATCCCGGGCACATGATTCTCCTGGCTTTCCAGGATATTAGCGAGCGTAAGCAAGCCGAAGAAGTGCTCCGAGAGGCCGACCGCCGTAAGGACGAGTTCTTGGCGACCTTGGCCCACGAACTGCGAGGCCCGCTCGCCCCGCTCCGCAACATGCTGGAGATCATGAAGCGAGCGGACGCCCACGGCGACTTGATCCAGCAGGCCCGCTCCACGATGGACCGGCAGTTGGGCCAGATGACCCGGCTCATTGACGACTTACTCGACGTGAGCCGCATTAGCCGGGGCAGGATCGAACTAAAGCGGGAGCGGGTCGAACTGGCATCGGTGGTTTATCAAGCCGTCGAAGCGTGCCGCCCGCTGGCCGAGTGTCACAATCATGAAGTGAACGTGACGCTACCGCCAGAACCGATCCATCTGCACGCCGACCCGGTGCGGCTGGCACAGGTTTTCGGCAACCTCCTCAACAACGGCTGCAAGTACACCCAACCGGGCGGCCGCATCTGGCTGAGCGCCGAATTGGCGAGACCCCCTGAGGTCGTGGTGAAAATCAAAGATACCGGCATGGGCATCCCGCCCGATAAACTTGACAGCATCTTTGGGATGTTCACCCAGGTTGATCGGACGCTGGAGCGGTCGCAAGGTGGACTCGGCATTGGCTTAACGCTGGTGGAGCGCCTGGTCGAGATGCACGGCGGATCGGTCGAAGCGTTCAGTGAAGGGGAAGGCCGGGGCAGTGAGTTCGTGGTGCGTCTGCCGGTTCTGATCGACAAGCTCCAGGGGCAGCAACCGTCCGAGCCGACCGGGAACGAGCAGACGGCGACGACAACCCGCCGCATTCTTGTCGTCGATGACAATCGGGACGGCGCGACGTCTCTTGCCATGTTGTTGAAGCTGGCCGGCAACGAGACATACACCGCCCATGACGGCCTTGAGGCGGTGGAAGCGGCAGAGAGGTTCCGTCCCGACGTGGTGCTGCTCGACATCGGGCTGCCCAAGTTGAATGGCCGTGACGCCGCTCGACACATTCGTCAACAACCGTGGGGGAAGAACATGGTGCTCGTGGCTCTGACCGGATGGGGGCAGGAGGAAGACCGACGCAAGTCGAAAGACGCCGGGTTTGATGCTCACATGGTCAAGCCGGTGGACTACGCCGCCCTCAACAAGCTACTTGTTTCTCTGTCCTCGGAGCAGGGAGGCCAGCTAATCGGGTAACCGGGGGGTGTTTAGCCCCCAACCCCACACCACCACGGCATGCGGGTCCGCACCGGTCGGTTCACGAAATGGAGCACCGATGGCGCCGCACAGCGAGAAACCGCTGTGTCTATCCCGCTGGTTTGAATCCGCGCATCTGCCGAGTTGGTCAAGACCCAGCAGGTGCTCAATCGCAACCTTGGCTGGTGCGAGCGCACCATGGAACCGAATGAGATGCAGCACTTGAATCCAAATTGCCGCCGTCGAGCTTTTCAACGGGCCGGTGTCTCGGACACTTCGGTGTGCGACTCGCGCACCTCAGTCAGCAGATCCCGGCACGGACTGTCATTAGCGAGCACCATATCCATCGGCGGCAACAAGCCGATGATCGCCGACAACGTTGTGCTCACGATTTGCTTGAGCCTGTCGCCCGGGCCCAATTTCGCGGCGTCCGGGAACACGTCCCGATCG
>MUGK01000129.1 GCA_002007425.1 Chromatiales bacterium USCg_Taylor
ACGGTCGCGGCAAAAGGAATCACTCGCCGCGAGACCGAGGGTGCGAGAGTGACTTGGATGTCCTGTCGCACATACCGAGGGCCGCGGCGCAAACGGCTTCCTCCCGGCCTTGATTCAACGCGAGGGAGGCGAGGTGATGTCCGTGGCCGTCAATCACCGGCCTCGGCTCAGGGGCCAATCCAAATACGGGATCCACAACCGCCTGTGGGTGGGGATCGTCGATCTGCTTGGTGTGCTTTGGCTGAAGCGGCGTGCGATCAACCCCAGCTATGAAGAGGTAACTGAATGATGAGCGAACAAGCTTGGATTATCGTCGGTTTCACAGGGCAGGCACTGTTTGGCGCCCGGTTCCTGATCCAATGGCTCACGAGCGAGCGCGCCAAACGCAGCGTGATCCCCGCGGCATTCTGGTACTTCAGTGTCGGCGGCAGTTTAGTCCTGCTTTGCTACTCACTGCATAAGCTCGATCCCGTCTTCATAGTGGGCCAAATCACGGGACTGTTTATCTACGTCCGCAATCTGTACCTACTGCATCGCGTCGAAAAAACACTCTCGCTCAGCCCGGTGAGGGATGACACTCGATCCTAATCGCGATCCCGCAGTGGTAGCGGCGCCGCGGGACACGGTAGGACGTTATTTAACAAGACCTTGGTGCTGGCGAGGCGCGGTCGCGGCGCTGCTGCTACTCGCGGGCTATGTCGCCGGCATAGGCACGCGCGCTATTCCACTGGATGGACATGAAGTCTTCGTGGTTCAGACTGCACAAGAGATGAATACGCGCGGCGATTTTATCGTGCCGTACTTCAACGGTGAACCGAGGCTCACGAAACCGCCGCTGAGCTATTGGCTCACATGGCTTGTGGCGTCGATCGCTGGCGATCCCAACCACATCGCTCCCTGGCAAGGACGTGTACCTTCGATCGCGGCCGGCATAGGTCTGGTCGCTACCGCTTTGTGGCTGGGCGCCCTGCTCTTCGATCGCGCGACCGGACTCCTCGCCGGACTCTTACTGACCTTGAGCGCGGGCTTTTTCTCCTATACTCACGATGCCCGGCCCGCCCTTCTATACGCGTTTTGGTGTGCCCTGGGCTATACGGCCTTCGCGGCCGCGTGGAAAGCCGCCGATCACTCGCGGCAGCTTCTAGGTTGCTATGCCATGTGGGTCGCGTACGCGCTGGCTATTCTTACCAAAGGTCCCCAGCTTCCCGCAATGCTGCTAGCCGGCAACATCGTTTTTTGTGCGCTCGCAGGCGGTTTTCGCCGCGGCCTGAGCATGCTGCATCCGGTCACAGGTCTATTGCTCACCGCGTGCCTGACTCTCCCGTGGTGGTTTGCCGTGCACGCCTCGCTGGACGGCACGGGGCTTTCCGGGAGCCAGCTTTCGGGATCGTTGCTCGCCCCGAGCATGGCGCTGGATTTCTATTATTTCTATCGCACGCCGCAGTTGCTCCTCCCTTGGTTGTTGCTGATTCCGTTCGGGTTCGTTCTATTTAGCAAGCGCGAGCGTAGCGATGCTTCCCTATTGCTATGGCTATGGGTGTCAGTCGCCGCCTTGATTCTCGATTTCGGTCCCCAGCAACGTTGGTTTTACATGCTGCCGCTCCTGCCCGCGCTGTGCGTTTTGACCGCCGCCGGCACGCTTGCGGTACTACGGAGGGACGCGTCCTGGATCTGGATCCACGCCGCGTGGCGGTGGGTCTTCTTGCCGCTACACGCGCTTTTGGCGCTCGGCGCCCTGTTATGGATCGCCGTGTCCAACGAAGGTGCGGGTTATGGGAATACGGTAGGCGCCGCCGCGGCCGCGGGTGCTCTGACCGTGGTGTTCTGCGCGGCTCTCATCTTGAGGCGCGGGCGTACCATCACGCCCCTCGGTGATCTCGCCGCCCTGGGCGTTATGTACGGCATCGCACTGGCCGCGGTGTCCGACACTCGCTGGCTGTGGAGCCAGGATCGCTTCGAGCGGCCTCGATTGGCAAGGATCGCGCGCGAGGCCGCGGATCCGGATACGCCGATCTTAAGCTGGGGTATTAACCCCAATGGTTACGTGTACTACGCGGGCCGCAAGATCACCGTGCTGGCAAGCCCCGATGACTTCAATCGTTTCCTTGCGGAGAAGCGCTACGGTGAATTGATCGTACTTATGCTAAAGCGCGACTTGAAGCTCTTGCCCGAAAACTTAGAACAAGAGGTGCTGGCCGGTATGCCCGGCGATGCCGATGAGGCTACCGTGGTAGCACGGCTGCGTGATGAGGCATTGATGCGCGTGATCCCTTAACGCGAGTGCCGTGCTTCGACGTATAGGATCCTTAAGGCCGCGTCTTCCCGATGCCAGAGGCCCGAGACCGGATCTCGCCATTCCGTGCACTTCTCGGTATGGCCCTTGATCCGCCGGTGCTTCCAGCCCGATCCCCATAACACAAACGCCCGTGCCGCATGTTTTAAAACCAGGTGTAATGGCATACTCATAGTGACCACCTCGCCTGCTAACGTAGTATCTTGGACCCGCGAGCCCCATGTGGGACTCATGGACTGTTAGGAGCATTATTTGTGCCGCAGTACGGTGATCTTGAGACCATGAGTGGTGCGCGTTAATACCGCTTAAGATGCCGGTGAGGCGAGGAGCGTTGAAACGAAAGGCGAAAGAATTACGGATTAGGCCAGACAAGCTCCTCCTCGTCAGTCTTCGTCTCGCGAGCGGTCGTTTTCATCGAGGCCGTCGGCCCAGTCATCTTCCTTGTTTTCTTCCCACGGCCGCTTAGGAGGTTTTGAACGCGGGCTCGCATCGTCGCTCGGCTTGTATCCTTTTTCTTCGTCCTCATAGCCGGGGTCTTGGCCGCTCGGCAAATCGCTCTGCCCGGTCCACTCCTCGGGTATCTCGATCGGTTCGATCTCTAAATCGTACCATTCGTCGGTATCCATTTCGTCAATTTCGCCGTCGGCATATTGAACCTCGATGACTCCACGCTCATCGTCCACATCGAGGACTTCGAATTTCCGGCCACGCTCGATATGTTCGTACCAACTGCCCGTGACCGGATTAACTTCGTTGCTCATCGTTCTCTCCCGTGGCCTGTCCGCGCCCCCTGCTATTACCTATAACTTTACTGCAAAGCTTCCCTGGCGCAAGGCCATTCATTCACGCAACCCCCATATGGCGCCTAAACGCCGCATGGGCCGCAACACGAGCCGGTAAGGCAGATCGGGGCCCGGCCGTCTGGCCTTACCGGGGAAGTCATGATGATCCCGGTGTTCGGATTCTCCGAGCAGCACCGCCGACGGCACGCGATAGCTACGCGCCGTGCACCCCTCGAGATCCGGTGCGCCGCGGTGGGACATGACGTTGAACCAAAGCGTGCCGAACGGCGACAGAAAGGCGGGAATCAAAACCACCAGGGTGGAAAACGCCCGCGATCCGCTCAGTCCCCAGACCGTCAGCCATTCCAGCCACGGAATAACAAAACACCACTTGTCGAGCCACGCCGTCTCGGGATAGCGCAGCTTGATATGGCGGCGCGCGTTCCTCGGGTCATAGGGCCAACCCAACCAGGCGTAAAGGACCGAGCGGGCCACGGGTGAGTGCGGGTCCTCTAGGGTATCGCAGTGGAAGTGGTGATGGCGGTGATTCGCGGCCCACCAGGACATGCCCCCTTGGTTGGCCGCCGCGCAAGAATAGGTGATCACGAATTCGACCCAGCGTTTGGCCTTGAACGCATTGTGTGAAAAGTACCGATGCAACCCGAGCGTCATGCCGAGGATCGAGTGCCGGTTGCCTTGCAGGATAATCACGATCCACGTCAGGATCTGAAACAGCAGCAGCTTGACCGCCTCAAAGTCAAGGAGGATCAAGGGCACGATGTACACGATGATCGTGCAAGTGCCGAAAATGCGCTGAAGGGTCCAGAACAACATTGAGTTATGATTTCGGGCTTAGGCGGCGCGTGCGCCCATTAATTCAGTGATTATAGTAGAAGACCAAGGCGGAGGTTACAAAATCGGTGCGCGGAAATCATCCACTGCAAGCCCCAAAGGCCCCAAGCATCGCGCGTCAGCCGCGTGGTCTCCGGCTCTTGTTCGTGGTGGAGATGTGGGAGCGTTATTCGTATTACGGGATGCGGGCTCTGCTGATCCTGTTTCTGGTCACGGAGACCGGGCGCGGCGGCTTGGGTTGGACGGTCGAGCGCGCGGGACAATTGTACGGTTGGTACACGGGGCTCGTGTACCTCACTCCGGTCATCGGCGGTTACCTCGCCGACCGCTACCTCGGCACTCACCGCGCCCTCGTCGCCGGCGGCATCTTGATCGCGCTCGGGCATTTCTCACTCGCACTCGAAAATACCGTGGCGTTTTATTCCGGCTTGACCCTCTTGGTGTTGGGCACCGGGTTTTTCAAATCCAATATTTCCACGATGGTCGGCCAGCTCTATGGGCTTAATGATCCCCGCCGCGACAGCGGCTTTACCATTTACTACATGGGGATCAATCTCGGAGCGCTCATCGGTCCGCTCATCTGCGGCTATCTAGCGCACAGCAGCCGCTTCGGGTGGGCCTACGGTTTCGGGGCGGCCGGGGTCGGTATGCTGGCCGGGCTTGCGATTTATCTCGGCGGCAGAAAACGGTTTCTAGGAGACGTCGGTATAACGAACGCGCCACGCACGCCGGATGCTCAAGCGCGTCCGCCGTTAAACCGCGAGGAAAAAGAGCGGATCGGGGCGATGCTGGTGATGGCGTTCTTCGTAATGTTCTTTTGGCTGGCGTTCGAGCAAGCCGGTTCCTCCATGACGGTGTTTGCCGAGCGCAGCACGGATCGCACCACACCGGGGTGGTTACACGGGTTGCTGGCGGATGATCAATTTCCGGCGGCTTGGTTTCAAGCGGTCAATCCCGCCTTCATTCTGTTGCTCGCGCCCCTTTTTTCCATGCTGTGGCTACGCCTCGGATCCGCCGGTTTGGAGCCGCGAACTCCGGTAAAAATGGCATCGGGATTGATCCTCCTCGGGAGCGGATTCCTGGTCTTAGTGTTCGCCGCGGCGCAGAGCGATCGCGGTACGCCTGTCAGCCCACTGTGGTTGGGGGCTGCCTATCTCTTACATACCTGCGGCGAGCTGTCCCTCTCCCCCGTGGGCCTCGCCCTCGTCACTCGCATCGCACCGCTCAAGTATGCCTCGACGTTGATGGGGGTGTGGTTCTTGGCCGCCTTCGCAGCCAATCTCGCGGCCGGCTATTTCGCGGGCATGCTCGATGCTTTTCGCGAGGGTCGTGTCGTGACGATCCTAGGCGGCCAAGCGGACTTTTTCCTGATCCTGGTCGCAACTTCGTGTGCCGCCGGAATTCTTCTGTGCCTGATCGCGCCCTGGCTTAATCGGCTCATGCACGGCCGCGACCAGCATAGCGCCTCCGCGCCGCCGGCCTAAGCCATCTCCCATTTCGTGAATTTGTCACAGAAATTTTGTGACAAATTACCGCGATTCCTTGGTGCATCATTCAGTATTCTACGAACCAATTCGTTATCCACTCAACCGCGGGTAACGCGATTGCCTCCTCCCCCGCCGCGACATGCGGCACTTTTCGGCACAGGGACGTGCCACTTTTTTTTCAAGCGACTCCCCTCCCCGCCGCGCGCGTGTAAACCTATGGCGCTGACCGGATCTTTAATGCATACTGCGGCGAGCTTCGCATGAATCGATAGCCGTTATCGGATCGACCTTGGCTTTTCGCCACATCGCCATGAACAATCTGCATGAAAAGATTCTCGGCAGCCCATGGCTCGCCGCCCTGCTCCTGGTCCCGGCCTTTGCAATCACGATCCTCTTCGCGGGTTTTTTCTTTGCGCTTTTTGTTAGCGCTTTTTTAGTGCTGGGAGCGATCCTCGGAATGCGCTTTTGGTGGATCAAACGCCGCATGAAAAAATCCGGCGGCCCAGGGGTCATCGATGGCGAATTCATCGTCATGGATAAACGCATCACCATTATCGAGGGAGAGCACGCCCGCGATCGTGGCGCCGCGGATGACTAAAAGCTTTTGCTCACGGCTTAAACGCGGCGATTTATTGATCGGCACGATCGATCACGAACTGGTCACAGAGAACCAGCGCCCGCAGCCCGATCAAGGCGGGAAAGGGATGGGTGAGGAGATAGGTCGGCAGGATCTCTAAGTAACACCGATACCGTCCTTTATCGACAAAGCGTTCACGAAAACGCGATCCCGTCAGCGCCTCGGCGATTTGCGGCAAGATCCCGCCCGCCAAGTAAATCCCACCCCGAGCAGCTAAGGTCAGGGCAAGATCGCCCGCCACGGTGCCGAGAAAGCAGAAGAACATGTCCACGGCTTGCGCGGCGTAACGGTCCTCTCCGAGTAGGGCTCTAGCCGTGATCTCGGCCGGGGTTCGATCCGACGCCGCATCACCGGCGAGCGCCGCCAGACTTTGATAGATCTCCACTAACCCGGGTCCGGACACGGCGCGCTCCGCGGACACGTGCCCAAAGCGGGCCCGCAGACGCCCGAGCACAGCCGCTTCGGCGTCGTTCATCGGCGCTAAGGTAACGTGCCCTCCTTCGCTTGCAAGCGGGACCCACCCCGAGCGGTAGGGGATGAGCCCGGACACGCCGAGGCCGGTGCCCGGCCCGATCACGCCGAGCGGCGCGTTTGCTTGCGGTTTCCCCGCGCCGATCTGATGTCGATGCGAAGCTTCGAGCCGCGGCAACGCATGGGCAACGGCGGTAAAGTCATTGATCACCTCGATGCGCTCCCAGCCGAGGGCCTCCTTGATCCCTCGGATAGAAAAGGACCAACCGCGATTGACCATGCGCACGCGATCCTCCACGATGGGCGCGGCGACCGCCAGCGCACCGGCACGGATCGACGGCTGTGTCCCCTCCTCCGCCAGGTAGCTACGCAGCGCCGAGACCAGGTCCGGCACCGTATCATTCGACAGGACCCGGATCGCCGTGATTTCGTCGCGGTCGTTGAGGATGCCGATCCGGGTCCGCGATCCACCGATGTCAGCCAATAACCACGGGCGCGCTGTGTTCATCCTAAGGATCGTCGTGGAGAGTGCCCGCGATGCCGAAGCAACGATTGAGGACCTTCACCCTAGAGGGCCCCAGGCTCTATTACCTTTTCAGGCTCCTAGGATTAGAAAATACTGAGGTTGAATGTTCTTGTTCCAGCGCCCAGCGGGTTGCCTCGAAGCGAAGCTCGGCGGTGTTCTGGATCTGGAGCTTGTGTTTACCCTAGCGTTGCATAAATCTCGGTTGATGGCGATCTCACGCAGCTTTCAAAGCCGCCAGGTAATGCAACAGTTCCTCCTGGACCGCTTGATTGG
>MUGK01000130.1 GCA_002007425.1 Chromatiales bacterium USCg_Taylor
CAATGAATGGGCGGCATCGGTAGCGGGCGGAGCTGGCCGCGGGCCGGGCTGCTGATTCCGGGGCGCGGGTTCGGCTAGCAATGGACACGGGACGGTGAAACGGTGGCATCCACGGGGGTGCGCGTGGAAGCCGACCGGATGATCCTCAACTATCGCCATCGAAGCGGCGGCGGGGAATGGAAGGCCGAAGAATATCCGGTTCGCCTTGACGGAGGCGCCATGCACCTCCGGCGGGGCCCGGGACGAACCACGGCGCGCCGGAACTTGTGAAGCCAGGTCCAGGCCGTTTGGTAGGTCCCCAAAGCCAGCACCCGTTGCAGGCCAAGGGCACTGGCTCCATGCTTCTGGCTCGTCCAAACCAAATGGCGAAGAACCAGTCTCGAAGTGGTTTGCGTGTGCCTTCAAACAAGGTTCCCGCGGTGACCGAAACCTCGCCCCCGCAGCTTCTGCAGTGCATATGCCCCCGCGCTGTGACCCAGGGATCATTGTGTACACCACCACGAGGACACTCAAAACCATCGCGCCACCGCAGACGGATAAGATAGTCCCGAAAATGGGCCTCGCTGCCGAACCACGCCTCGAACTCTTGAACCGTCCGTGGATAGTCAATACCACCTTCGGGTCGATGTCCCTCGTCCCCCTCCCCATACTACATCTTGGGGTCACTTGCGCGAAGTGGATACCCACTTTCCAGAAATTAGCCTTTCACTGCCTCGCCCCATGTTTCCCAAGGCTCCGAAAGCTAGATCATCTTGATGTAGGCTTCCTTCGACAGCCGGATCTCCACGCGCCCGCAGCCCTCTTTTTCCTTCCCGGTCCAGAGTGTTTCACGTTGTCGCGGTTGCTCAGCTCCTCAATTCTCTATCAAAACTCCTCTGCCAGGGCGGAAAGTGACTCCCTAACCCCTTCGACCTTGGATAAAGCCGCGCCCCAAGTCTCCCGGTCCAATAGCTTCACTACGGCGTTCTCAACCAGCTCGCCCAAGTACTCCGGCGTAAGTGCGTCCAGCTCCCATGATGATGTCCCAAACTCCACCCGGTAAGCCTGAAAGCGCCTATCGGTTGTCTTGGCTGGATTCTCTGGCGGTCGCAGCTCTTCGATCTGCTCCATGTTGAGGGCGAGCCGCGCTACCTCTACGCACCCCCCAGTGTGGTGCTCGACAAACAAATTCAGTCTAGCCTCAATATCGCGGGTCATGTCGAGTCCCGATGGATCGTGATCGCCGAAATACAGCACTACGGGGATCTGCCCTGCGTTAACGGCCAACACCAGATCGCCGGTGGCAAATTCATGAAGGACAGACGCGCTGGCGTAGCCTCGGGCCGCCAGTAGCGGGATGTCATACTTACGGCAAACAGGATCGAGCACACCCGTAAGTGCCGCTTTCTCCACAATGCAAAAGACTCGGTATCGCTGACCTAACCACATGTCCTCATGGTAGGACTCGGCCGCAGCCCGCAGGATGGCCGCACCCGACTCCCACCGTGTGGCACTGATAAAGTCACGGCCTCGATCCTCGATCGCGTCCCAGTCCATAAGGCCAGCCATGCGTGCGTCGTTGCATAGGGCGATGATCCGTTGGTACTCGCGCTCGTGGTTGTCGATAAGAGCCCTCGCCACCAACTGGTAATAAAGCTGCCGAATCGTGAGTACGTACCCCCGCTTTAGGTAGCTCCGGATGATCTCGTTGATCGTACCCATCATTTTCAGGCTAGCCTGATGAAACCGTTTATTCGTGTAGGCGATCGTAGTCATGCCGCGCCCTCACGCGACTCGAAATCCTTGCACCACCGGCGTACGTTTGGCCACAATGCTGGTTGCCGGTGTGCGGTCCCCTCACCCTGGACCTTGCAGTCGCCGATACCTGCCCCGTCTCCTATGGTGTCCCGCTCGAAGTGCCGGCAGTCGGCACAGCGCACGCGCGAGGTCAATATCGCTTTGGCAAGCACCGTGATCCGGCCGCACCGTATGCCCTCTGCAAAGCTCCTGGCGTAGGCGTTGAGCGTATTCGCTGGGATATGCCCACCCTCGATGTCCTCGATGTCCTCGGGGCTTAGGAGTGAGCGGAAGGTCGCAGCGTCAATGCCCTCAACACCCTGGCAGGCTTCGGTGAGTAGGGAGGTCAGATCGACGCCTTCGGCTTTTGCGTTTTCGGCCCGCTCCTCGAAGGCTTCGCGGAGGTCTTCGGCGTCGGGGCGGCCGTCGGGTGCTTCGCTCCCAGACTTTGCTACTGCTACAGTTGCTATTCCTGCTACAGTTTGGGCTTGTTGTGGATCAGGAATAGCAGGAATAGCGGAAATAGCAGTAGCAACCCTCCCAGGTTCACGTTTGCGAATCAGGTCGGCGAGGGTCATGACGTGCCCCCGAGCAGCGCCGGGTTAACCTGAACCATCACCCGCTTGCCGTCTTTTGCCAGGCGCACACGCGCGCTCTCGGCAAGCTCGGTCAACGCCGGGTCGAGATCGCTCTTGCTCCGTAGCGAACCGGGGCCATGTTGCCGAACGTGGTTTTTCGGAACCGCCGTCACCCGCTCCCGTCGGCAATACTCGATCAACCAGGCATCCAGCCGCACCGCATTTCCCAGTTCCACCGGTAGGGCCAGTTCGCCGAAGAAGCGCCTGAACTCGTTCAAGTGCCACGCCGCGATACGGCTTGCCCCCTCGATCGCTTCGAGACCCACGGTGCCGCCCATGCCATGCTCGAACACCTGAAACAGTGCCGCCAGCCGTACAGCGTTGTCGGCGGTTTTGCTCGCCACGTCGCGCACGTCGTACAGCTCACCACCACTGGCAAGCTCACCCTCGATGGCGTCGTGGAAGGCCACCCACTCGGCTTTCGCGGCCGGTGTCAGCGTCAGCACGATCGGGGACAGAGCCCCGTCGTCATCAATCGATACAGGTTGATCCAGAATCTCGGTAATGCGCCGGTCGAACGCGGCCAGCGCGGGCCAGGTTGCGGGCGGCTCGGTGAAGGGTCGGAAGCCCTGCGTCGATTCCGGCCAGGAGACAAGGAACCGGGAGAGGAACCCGGTGCCCCGAGCCAGTCCTTCAGATCGGTCGAAGAAGCTGAGCAGGGTTGCTTCCTGCACTTGTAGTGACAAAGTCAGCCGCGCCACGCGCACGGTGAATGACTCCGACGTGCGCCGCCCGATGGACAGGGGTCCGCCGTCCCACAGGATGTTCAGCAAGGCCAGGTTCCGCATGACGTTGTCTTTGCCCATGCCGTGTGATCCGAACACGATCCCGGCCTCGTTCGATGCCACCACAGCGGAAGGCCACTCCTTCGCGAGTAACCAGGCCAAGTGCTCGGGTGTCTCATCCATACGCAAGAGCTTCGGCACCCTTGGGGCTTTCGGCTTGTCGTGTTCGAGCTGCTTGAGATCTTCCCCAAGCAGACAAGTTGCCTTACCGTTCTTTTTCGCTTGCTTGATCGCCAACAGGATCCCGTCACGCTCAGCCGTCCATTTTCCTAAACTCGCCGCGTGGTCCTTCAGGATAGGTCCGGCCTTTTCAGCTTCGGCCTTTTCATACTCGCGGATCGCCGACGTGTAGTAACTATCACACGTCGTTTTCCGCTCACCCGAATCGGCGATCGTCAGCAAGGACAGGCTCGACGGGCCTTGCAGTTTCTCAGCCCTCTTCACGTCTACATGGGCCTGTACTGGTCCCGACACCGCCCCAAGCGCCGAAGATGCCACCAACGGCACGGGCGCCTTAGTGAAGGACTGAACCTCTTCCACCGAAGCCCGAATGGTCTTGGGCAGGGCGTCCAGCGGGTAAGGCTCCGCCTTCGTCCCTGCCAGCAGCGGCATAGGCTCCGGCCATTCCTCGCCGCCGGATACGCCCACCGTTGCGTTGTCCGTGCTGTCCCTATGCGATCGGCGCACGTCCTCTCGGCGTGAACTTTGCGGCCCGTCCACCATCTCCCGCAGGTCGCCCCAGCGTCGATCGGCGCAGGAGTTATGCTTACAGTCGAAGCCCAGGGTGCCGTCCGCGGCGCGAAACACCGCGGCCTCACCAAACCCGTGCTCGGCGTTGAAAGGGCAGTGCGTGAGCTTGTAGCGCTCGCCCCCGGCGTAGGCGTCTTGTGTGTACCCGATGCCCAGGCGGCCCAGGAAGGCATCGAGGTCGAACGCGCCCGCGTAGCGGTCCCGCGCAGTGGCATGCGCCGGTGCCGGTGGCGCCAGTCCCCGTAACTGATCCAGGGTGACGACGGCCTCGCGCTTCGGCGCTCTCACAATGCGGGATACTCGCCAGGGCGTTCCCGGTGTGTGATCGCCTTTATTGGCCACGGTCCCGTACAGCTTCACGATTCGCCCGGCGTTGAAGCCGGATTGATCGAGTTTCACGCCGTCCGTGTTGAAACGCTGGGCCAAGCCTTGCAGCGCGCCTTTGACGATTGCGGTAGTCTCGGGGTCGTTGGGCAGGTCTATCGGGTAAAGAAGGTGAACGCCGTTACCAGACCAAGCTACGACGGGATCAGGCCACCCCTCGCCCCGCAGCATCTTGAAGCATTCCCGGCCCAGGGCCTTGGACGCCGCAAGTTGTACCTCGGTCGCGCTCGTGTCCTTTGGCCTTACGGGGTCTAAGTCGATCAGCAGCCAACGCCGGCGGATCACATTGGCGTCGCTCGTGGTAACGGCCGCTCGATCCTCGATGCGGTTGGCGTAACGCCCGAGCAACTGAGGGTCAATGACGTTGAGCGTCACATAGACCGCAGCGCCGTCTTTGTTCAGGCGTGCCGCTTCGCGGATCAGATCGTCCCGATGATCGCCGTCGTAGTAGCCGCTAGTAACATACTTGCGACCGCGGGTGAATAGCGCCCGAAGTTCGACGATGGCATTAGGCTCGAACAGAACGCTCAGCGCGCGGGCTATCTCGATGGCATCGGGTGCGGGGAGCGTGATATAATTCGTTTCGCCTTCCCATGGCAATCGTTGTTCTCCAGCGCCACGTTCCACCGTGGCGCCTTCATTTGTGCCTTCCATGGGTTCACGCTCCTGCCTTGTGGCTGTCAAGCCAGCGCTCGAACAGGTCAGCGTCGATAAGGATCCGGCGGCCTACGTTTAGGACGCAGCTATCGAATCCGTTGCTGGAGCCGTTAAACCGAAGCCAGCGCAACGCGCCTTCGGTCATCGCCGGGTACGTCTGAGCCGTTTGGCGGACGGTCAGGTATCGCTTTTGGGTTGAATGTAACTCAGACATTAACGTCACCTCAGTAGTCGCGCGGTGACACCAATGTCGCCGCTTATAACCCTCAAGGTGACGGGTTACAGAGAATCGGTGACAGATCTAGGGCGCTTGAGAAAACCAGCGCAATATTAGCTGGTTATGTAATGTGTTGTCGCTGCGGTGGTCGATTCAAGGCAGGGTGAAATTTCACCGTGCCGATTCAAGCAGTGGTGAATTTATCTGTATAGCCTTGCCGCATCTCCTGCTGGTAGTCCTCGCCATCATCGTCAGCGAGGCGCCGCTCCCGCTCGTCCTGGATAGCGCTGGCATCAGCCTGGAGATTGAAAGCTGCCACGTACCCGACACCCTTCCTATATACGATAGGGTCGTCAGTGATCCTAAAGAACAGTCGTAATTGACCTCGTAACTCCGATATCCGTTTCTTGAAGGTATTAGGGGAAACAGCGGGGGAAACATCGTTCCAGGTTTTGTCCGATGTACTGACGATGGCAAGGCACTGGAATGTTTTCCAGCATTGGTTAGGCTCTGCCAAGAGGCTTTTACGATTCTTGAAGCCCATGGCGTCAAACGTAAAAGTTTCGCTCCGCGCGCGTGCCCTGATGCGGACGGCGTCCTGCTCAGTAAACGTTATGGTGATCTCGGCCCACGCAAGCCCGTCCATGTCTTTGAAGACATTATCCCCAACGCGCACCGGAGGGGCGCCCGGTTCCTCCGGTATCCCGGCCGGGTGTTCCTCGGCAGACGGGCGATCATCCGGTTGTTCGAAAGGGTCCGGCCAGATCGCCAACACGCCCCTACGCTGAAACCGCAGGTCATTCCAATAAGTAGCAGTGCGAGAGAAGTCCTTAGAAGGCCCAGCGAAATAATAGGGCTCATACCGGAACTCGAGATCGAGCCACAGTAGTGACGGTATCTCCTTCCGATCACCCTCGCCGTTCGCCACCCCGGACGCGGTCAGCCTACCCGCTCGCAGCGCCTCGATTACCGCTTCTTCTGCATTCGCGATTCGTGGATAGCAAGCACCATTGCGACCCAGATCCCGAAGATCCATTATCGTGAACGTGCTTTTAAAAGGCTCCGGTGGACTGGCATCCCGCACCACGGCACGGTTTCCAAGGTAAACCCAAGCCAACACCTGCATCAGGGTCCACCATTGCTGCTCGAACGGATCGGGCTTGTCTGCCGGCGCGAGCCATTCAGGCGGCGTTCTATCGGCCCCTGCGGCCGCTACAATGCGATCAGCCATCGTCAAACCTCTCGCGTTTGGTGGTGGTCAGGGTGCCGGGAACGGCAGTATCCGTCCCGGTTCCCGTTATCGAAATATCTTGGCGTTCATGGACTCGACCACGCGGGTGGTATGGGCCTGCGATAGATGCGCGTACCGCTTCACCATCGCCAAGGTCTTGTGACCGAGCACCTCGGCGATCTCGGCGAGCGTGGCGCCGTTCATGGCGAGATAGCTGGCCGCGCTGTGCCGTAGGTCATGCCACCGGAAATCCTCGATACCAGCTCGCTTCAGCGCGGTCTCGAAGGGAAAGCGAAGGTCCACCGGCCGGTTCCTCTTGCGTCCCGGAAACACCAGATCCGTATCGATGCGCCGTACCTTGGCGCGGTCCTCCATGAGGTCGAAGGCATGGCCGACGAGCGGCAGCGAGCGGATCTCGCCGTTCTTCGTTTCGAGCAGAGTGATCGCACGGCGGGCGAAATCCACTTGACCCCACCGCAGGCCCAGGACCTCCATGCGGCGCGCGCCGGTACTGAGCGCAAGCACCACGGCACAGTAGAGGTCGGGCGACTCGCTCTTGCGGCATTCTTCGAGCAGCCGGGCGCGCTCTTCGTCCCCGAGATACCGCACGCGCCCCCTCGACTCTTTGGGCTTGGTGACCTTGCGTAGTGGGCTGTCTTCGACCCATCCCCACTCCTTCACGGCAATTGCGAAGGCATGCGACAGCGCGGCCAGGTAGCGGTTCACGGTGGACGGGGAGCGCTGCCCGCCGCGCACCGTCACGCCCCGAGCGAGCTTGTCGCGGGCCTCGGCGATCACGGCCGGCGTCACGTCGGCAAGGGACCGCGCCCCTGTTTCGCTTGGTCGCGAGCCCATGGGCCTTTCTGTGGGATCACGTCGCGGGTATAGCGATCGATCAGCTCGGCGAGCGTGCGCCGTTGTGCCTCGCTGGTCTTGAAGTAGCGCCGCTCGCGGATCGCGACCTCGGTGGACTGCGCCCAGCGCCGGGCGTCGGTCAGGCGCTCGAAGGTGGCGGACTGCGGCGGATGGCCCTTGATGCGGACCTTGATGCGGTAGGTGATGCCCTCGCCGGTGTCTCGTTTCTCGATGGTTGCCATGTCGCGGTCCCTGTTGTCGGCTATCGTGACTGACAGCCTACCGCAAGACGCAACTAATGGCAACTAGTGATAGTCAATCCGTTGCTACAAGCTCGTAACGCACTGAAAGTCCTTGACAGGCGTGTCATACACAGCAGTCACGGGACACTCAGGGGACAATCACGGCCGGAAATGCGGGCGATCGCGTGCCGGTGATCGGGGCGGTCCCCGGGCGGGCAAGCCGAGATGAGAAAGGATCTTGGCAATCACGGGGGGATGTTCGATGGCGGGTGATGAGAGGTACCATCAAAGGGTACATCGCCTTCACTTTTTTACACACCCTTTGATGGTACCTCATTGACATCCCGCAAGTTCAGCAGTACTTCCCCTCGCAAGCGAAAAGAACGTGTAAAATTCCTATACGTTGAGGGGAGACTTCAGGGTCAAACTCGATTGATTTCTGACCCCATTGATTTCAGGTATATTGCAGATCGGCGACGCCGGTATCACCG
>MUGK01000014.1 GCA_002007425.1 Chromatiales bacterium USCg_Taylor
ATGTGATCGCGGCCATCCATAGCCTCCATGGAATCCTACAGCGACACTGCCAGGAGAGCTCAAATTGAGCCTAAATTCGTGGGGATCCCACAGGGTCTGGACCTCAAGCTCCTCTAGCTAGGAAAGAGACGCCCAGCAGACTGAGACCACCAAGGATTCCTAGAATCATAGCTGCGATTTGCATTTCTTCTTCCTCCTTTTTATTCGTTGGGACCTAAAAAGTCTCTGGTTTGACATTCAGAGCTTCCCGTTACCGGAGCCTGATCGTGATGGGGCTGGTGAAGGTGGTGCCGATCGAATTCCGGATCTCGGCCACGGCCCTGAGCGTTTTCTTTCTGGTCTTGCTGACGATCTCCCTGCCCTTTTTCGTCAGCTTGAGCCTCACGATTTTATTCCTTCCCGGCGGTACGTTAGTGGCGCCGGCGGCAAACCGTATCAGCCTTTTCGCCTTCGCCGGCACACCATCACTGAGGCGTGCGGCGTTGGCGCGCACCAACAGCTTGACCCGCGTGGCACAGCCAATCCCCTGCGCAGGCGGGAGATTACAGGTGACGCGGAGGCCGCACCCGGTGGTCTCGCAGTCGGCCCGCGCGGCGGGCTCGGCCTCGCCCCTCGATGCGTCGAACACATAGGCCGATCCCTGATCCGCCCGGCCTCCGATATCGTCACCAGGCGCTCCCGCCACCAGGGTGTTGCCGCTCAGTGCCACCGATAATCCCAAACCGCCGGACGCCCCGCTGTCCGACGCCGTGAAGGTCGCGGCTGCCGTGACCGTTCCCGCCCAACCGCCGGACGGCTTCCGGTACACCTGAAGGGGGACATCCGACGCCACCGTATCCCCACTGATGGCCACCCGAGAACTACCGAGATTCAGCTTGGCTGACTCCGTCAGCACGCCCGCCCAACCCCCGACTGGTTTTACGAACACGGCCGCGGGAAACGTTGCCACCACCGTGTCGCCGCTCACGTCTACGGAGAAGCCAAAGACCATCGCATTCGCATCCGAGTGGGTCAGCTTGGCGTTCTCCGTGAGCGGCCCGACCCAGCCCCCGGCCGGCTCCACGAACACGTAGGCCGCGCCTCGATTGGCATCGCTAGGGCTTAGGGTGGGCGCCCCTATTACTACCGTGTCGTGACTCACGGCGACGGAGAAGCCGAAAAAGTCATCGGCGGCACCGTCGGAGGCGGTCAGCACGGCGTTCTCGCGTAGCGTTCCGAA
Source organism: Chromatiales bacterium USCg_Taylor (assembly GCA_002007425.1). Classification (GTDB taxonomy): domain Bacteria; phylum Pseudomonadota; class Gammaproteobacteria; order JACCXJ01; family JACCXJ01; genus USCg-Taylor. The sequence continues at coordinate 1,220 of MUGK01000014.1, forward strand.
CCACCCCGCGGGCGGTTTCACGAAGACGAACGCCGCGCCTTGACGCGAGTTATTGCCGATGTCGCCCACCACCACCGTATCGCCGCTCACGGCGACCGAATTAGCAAAGGTCCCGCCGTCCGAGGGGATCAGCTTGGCGTCCTCCGTCAGTTGCCCGGCCCAGCCCCCGGCAGGCTTCATGAACACGTAGACGGATACAAAGTTCCCCACCACGATCGTGTCCCCGCTCACGGCCACCGAATCACCGAAGAAGAGGGTACTCCCGGCGTCGTCCGAGGCGGTGAGCCTCGCGTTCTCCTGCAGCGCCCCCGCAAAACCTCCGGCCTGCTTCAGGAACACATAGGCCGCGCCCTTGCCGGACCTCCCGTCGATGTCCTTCAAAAGCGCGCACACCACCACCGTATCGCCGTCCACGGCGACGGAGAAGCCGAAAAAGTCACCAGCCGCCCCGTCGGAGGCCGTGAGCTTGGCCTCTTCGATGAGGGGGTCGATGGTGACGGGATAGCGGGCGCCGCTATCGTCCACACGCAAGCGCACCTCGCGTCCCGCCGACTGCCACCACGCGGGCAGCTCGCGGCCGGTGGCGTCCCAGGCAGCCAATCCGCGATAGCGCAGCACCACCGTGCCGTCGCCGCGCACGAATTCCATCCCTCCGGACGCAGGCTCCGGGCGCAACTCGCCACCGAGGTACAGGGCGAGCGTCAACGCCTCTCCCGTGGCTCGCCCCGGGGACTCGGTCAGGGTGAATCCTTGTTCGAGCCCGAGTGGGCCATTCACGTACCACTCGGTCAGCCCGCCGCGCCGGTACTCGACCCGGTTCGCCACGGCCTCGGGCCGGTCTGGGAGGGTCGCTTCCCGTTGTGCCCCGCGTCCCACGCCTCCGAAGTGCAGTCGTAGACCCGCACCGCGGCTTTGGACCTCTACGCCTTGGGCGGTAAACAGGGCCGTCAAGCCATGGCGGGGATTATCGAGATGCAGGACGTTGCCGTCGACGCGGGCATGGTAGATGTCCTGATCCCGCCCGAGCACCGCCGAGATGCTCGCTTGGGATCGGATCGGAAGGGATGCAAGGTCCTCCCGCGCCGCGGGGTCAGGGCGTGTAATTCCGGCATGGGCCGAAGAAAACGCGATGAGCCCGAACAGAACGAACGGGACCCAAGCTGAGTTGGGGGTGCAAAATCTTGGAAACGTGGTTGGATCTCCACCTAGGTGTTGACCTCCCCGGCCGTGTCATTCTTCCCGGGCGAAGTGTACGTTACAGCGGCGAACGGTTCAACGCGGTGTATTCGTCCACGCTCCACATCATGAATATCGCCGGGCTATCCGCGTTAGACCCGACGGCTACTTCGAGGGCGGCGGGAAATTTTTCAGCAGATCGCGCGCGACGGTCACGAAATCCTGGTTGCAGTTCACCGACTCGAATGTCGATCCGGCAACCTCCCTGCCGAGACGCCGGTAACTCTCGAACTGGTCTTCGCCGTAGAACTGATCGCCCGTCGATTCATGCGGGAAATCCGGGTGACTGGCTTTGTACTGCAGCACTGCCGAATCTTCATGGCCGGTCATTGCAGCTTTCAGATAGATGAGAACACCCGGAATTCCGTCACCGTAATCGATCTGTCCGATCGCGCAACGCAGGCCGCTCCAGTTCGATTTCGGGTCCGGACGGATGGCGCCGACGTCAAGCGTGATCGTGGTGCCGAAGTCGACCTCGCACATGCGGATCAGCGATCCCAGACCCTCGAATTTCAGCTCCGGATCGCACTCGGCATCGCTGATGATGATCACGCGGCACCTGCGCCTGATCAATTCATACGCGGCCAGATTCTCGAAGTGCCCGCCATCGGAGATCATCAGGTAATTCGATTTGTCGTCGGCGCCGCCGAACAGCTCCTTGACCAGGTATCGCAGGCTGAACCAGGGCGACGGAGACTTGATGCCGGATTTTTTCGGGTTCGGGAACCACCAGCCCAGACGCACATTGAATACGGTCAGCAGAAACGCCACCACCGGGAAAGTGTGATATCCCATATTGGGGCTCGCGGCCGCGCCTGAGACCGATATCGCCTGCCCCAGTGTAGGCTGGCCATCCGCGCCGCCGTATGTGGCAGTGGGCTGGTAACCCAGCGGTTCTGGTTTTCTCGTCCCGGACGGATCCTTCGACAGATAGCTGCTGCCCGCCGCATACGGGCTCAGCGTGAATGACGCGCTGTGCCGGGTATGCAGCGCCAGATCGCCCGATCCGCCCAGGTTCAGCGCGCAGTTGACGATATGCAACGGGCCCGCCGGCGGCTGGTTGTCTTTGCCTCGAAGATCGGCCATGCGCAGATCGTCTTTCTCGTCGAATCCGGTGAATTTCTGCGGACTGCGTTCTCCCGAAAGAAAACGCGTCGCCCCGAGATAACAGCGCGAAAGGCGGCTTCGATAAAACGCATTCAGGCTGAATTCGTTGATGTCGACCCGCGCGGCCAGCAGAAGCAGGCAGGCAAAGGTTGCGCCCATCACCGCCAGCACCACCGTCACAGGCGCAGCGCTCATTTCCCCGATGCCAGACCCGTTCTGGTTGGAGGTGCTCAGGGTGATCAGATGAAGACAAGTCGAGATGCCGATCAGCAGGCCGGCGATGAAAACAAAGGGGCCGACGGCGGCGACCAGCTCCAGGCATTTTTCGACCGTCGTTTTCTCGGATTTGTCGCTTTTCGGCCTGCCAGCCGTTGCATCCGATTTCCCGGCCAGAAGCCCCGCCAGGGTTGTCGCCGGCCAGCCGCCAATAGCGGAGCCCTTCCAAGTATCACTGTCCATGATGATGGCCGCCCATTGGGGCCCATAGACAGCCGCGACGGCGATCAGCATCCACGCAAAACCGTAAATGCCCAGCCAGGCCCCAAGCCGGCTCCACCATTCTCGAACGGCTTCGGCCGATTGGCGTCCCATGATGCCGACCAGGATTACGATCGACAGAGCGAACGCGAACAGCACCATGGCTGGAGCCCAGACGAACGCGTGCCATATCCCCTCGTCGTCAGGCAGTTGCGCCCATCCGTGCAACAGCAGCATGATGACGCACAGAAGCGCATGCAGGACCACCATCGCGGGAAACGGAGCAAAGCATGCTGCGAACAGCCCCTTCGTGTCTCTACGGCTTCGAATCGAACAAAATGAGAGCAGCCAGAGCGAAGCGAACGCTACGGAGAGCGGAAGAGGCCAATAGCGCCACGCGGTCGTGAAAAAACCGCCGAAGCTGTCCAGCTTAGCCAACTCCCCGGATGAATACATGCCCACGGTTTGACTCCAAAGGACCGCTGCAACCAGGTAGCCGGTCGCCATCAGCGGAATGACAACCACGGCCTGTACCCAGCCTTGCGTGTAATTGATCTCTTTGGGCGGGTCGTCGCCCGGCCAGATTTTGCTTATCAGTTTCACCGCGGCCGGAAGTAAGCAAAAGCCAGTCAGAACCAGGAGGAACGAAATAGGCGCGGCAACTTTCCAGTCGATCGGTCCATCCGTAAATGGATGAAAGTTGGATACTCTGCCCAGTCCCACGGCCGCACCAGAGCAGATCATTGCGGCAGCCAGGCCCGCGGCCCAACTCGTGGACCGCAAAAACGGAACACCTCCGTACCGGTTGTGCCGCAACTGGTTGCCGGCGATGCCGGCGACGGCCACGACAAACAGCACCACGGTCGTCCAGCGCCAATTCCCCACGTGAGGCCACACCTGAAAAATCGCAGACAGCGGTCGCGGCATTAGGAGCGCCACGGCGATGGCGAGGATGACGGTCAATTGAACCAGCAGCGTGTTGCGGATCCAGATGGCAGCCACCGACCAGGTATCGGCGCTGAAGAAACCGACCTGGGGCGAGAGGTAATTGGAGTAACGGCGCAGATGCGCGATGGAATCCCTCCAGTTCGCGCTCTCATCGAGCCAATCCACAGATGCCCGTTCGTATGCCGCCTTGTCGGCGGGGTCTGCCGGTGCTTCTCCCGATGCCGCTTTGCGCACGGCCGCGCGCTTGCAGTTCGCACTCAGCCATGCGCCTATGTAGCCTCCCCCCGATACCGTCGACAGGTAATCGATCTTCTTCAGCAGCCCGAGCGGTTTCAGGCCTTCGAGAACGCCGAGGCCGAAGGTGGCGCTGCGGATCCCGCCTCCGGAGAATGCCAGGCCGACGAGATTTTCCTTGACCGGTTCTTTGATTGCGCGGCGGGACGTTATTTTGACGACTTCATCGTCAAACACGGTGCCCCATGTGCTCGGTTCCTCGGAACCCATAGCTGCTCTCCCATATCAAGACGCGCTACCTGCATCCTTGCAGACGAATACTGTCAGTTACGCGTCCCTCTATTTGTTTGCGCTTTTCCACGGGACGAGTGGATCAGCGAACGGGCCGGTAGGGATAGACGTACAGGATTTTAAACGCCCTTCTTCCTCAAAAGTGAAGGTACTGCTTAACCTGCGGGGTGTCAATCACGCGTATCCTGGGTCCAGGATTGGGGACTTTCCGGATTTTTTATCGGCTTGAGGCACTTTGGACCGCGATCTCGTGTGATTGACAGCTCATCGGTTAAACAGTAGTTTTCCATCGGAAAAGCTGCGGTTGAAATTCTTATTCCCAGAGAGAGCGATGATCAGAATTCTCGAAAAGCGAAGACTCGCGCGATGGATCCTCGTGGCGGGCGCGGTTCTAGCAGCGGCGTGCGCGAACAAGACGGCGCCACCGGATGTCGCGAGCCCTTCGAATCCGGTGCAAAAGCCCGGGCCCCTTCATCCGCTCGATCCGCTCACGTCCAGTGAGCTCGAGTCGGCGGTGAACGCGTTAGAAGCGGCCGGAAGGCTCGCCGAAGGCATGCTCTTTCCGATCCTCGTCCTTCGCGAGCCGCCGAAGGCAGACGTGCTCGCGCGTCGCGAAGGCGATCCGGTTCGCCGCGAAGCCTTCGCCGTCGTTCTCGATCGCAAGGCGAAGCAGACCTTCGAAGCCGTGGTCGATGTCAAAGCCTCGTCGCTTCTTACCTGGAACGAGGTGAAGGGCGTCGAGCCGGGCGTCCTCATCGAGGAATTCGATTCACCGAAGGCGATCGTCCGGGCCGATCCACGCTTTCAAGCAGCGATGAAGCGGCGCGGCATCGAAGATCTCGACGGCGTGCAGATTGACACGTGGGCCGCGGGCCTGCTCGCCCCCGAAGAGCGCGCGTCGGGCCTCCGGCTTCTGCGCTGCATCTTCTACTACCGCGGGACGAGCTTCACGAATCCGTACTTTCGGCCCATCGAAGGCGTCGTCGCCACCGTCGACGTGGCGAACGGACGGGTGGTCGACTTCGTCGACTCGGGCGTCGTCCCGTGGGTGAAGACGTCAGGCGATCTCGACGAAAAGAGCGTCGGTCCGCTCCGCGAGGCGCTGCGACCTTTGCGCTTCGTTCAACCCGAAGGCCCGAGCTTCGAGATCCACGGACACGAGGTCCGCTGGCAGAAGTGGCGCGTGCGCGTAGGGCTCCATCCACGCGAAGGCGCTGTGCTCTACGACGTCCGTTACGACGACCGACCTGTCCTGTATCGAGCATCGCTTTCGGAGATGGTCGTCCCCTACGGCGATCCGGCCAAGGATTGGGTATGGCGCAACGCTTTCGACGTCGGCGAGTACGGCGTCGGGCGCCTTGCGAACACACTTCGAGCCGGGCTCGACGCGCCGGAGAACGCGGTCTTCCTCGACGCGACCTTCGCGGACGACTTCGGCAAGCCGTACGTTCAAGAGCGGGCTCTCGCCGTGTATGAGCGCGACGGCGGCATCCTCTGGAAGCACTTCGATTTCGACACGGGACATGACGAGACACGGCGCGCCCGGGAGCTCGCCGTCGAATTCGTCGCCACGATCGGGAACTACGACTATGCGCTCCAATGGGTCTTCACGCAGGCCGGAGAGATCAAGCTTGAAGCCGCGCTGACGGGAATCTTGCTTCCGAAGGGCGTCGACGCGGCGAAGTCGACCGGGACGCTCGGCACCGGAGCGGAGCGCTTCGGGCGTCTCGTCCACCCGTACGTCGTCGCTCCCAATCATCAGCACTTCTTCAACTTCCGGATCGACCTCGACGTCGATGGATCGAAGAACGCGTTCGCGATCCTCGACAATCGACCGGTCGCCGAGAAGACCGAGAACCCCTCGCTGAACGCGTTCGTGCTGCACGAGACACGGCCGAAGACCGAGAAGGCTGCTCGAAGCCACCACGATATGGCGAGCCACCGACGTTGGCGCGTCTTCAACCCGGAGGTGACGAACGATCTCGGCCACCCGACCTCGTATCAGCTCATGCCGGCCATGAGCTCGATGCCGTACCTTCGGCCCGGATCGAAGGTGCTCGAGCGCGCATCCTTCATCGAGCACGCCATCTGGGTAACGAAGTACGAGCCGACCGAGATGAACGCCGCAGGTTATTACGTGAATCAGAACGACGCGGCGGGCGGCCTGCACCTTTGGACCGCCGACGACGCACCGATCGCCGGCGAGGACATCGTGCTCTGGTACACCTTCGGCGTGACCCACAATCCGAGGCCCGAGGAGTGGCCCGTCATGTCCGTGCATCAAACCGGATTCATGCTGCTCCCCGACGGATTCTTCTCGAAGAACCCGGCCCTCGACGTCCCGGCCGAACGCGCCCCCGGAAAATGAATCCCGCACGCATCAAGGCTTCATCCGCTGGCGGCAGAAGCGGCGCTCCGAGAAGCATCACCTGGCGCGACACACAAGCGCGGTCTCGGCATGACCGGGGACATTCGGGCAGCGGCCGCGGATGGTGTCGCGGCGGGGCGGGGAAGGATGTCACGTCGTGATCGCCAGCTTCACGCCCAGGCCATGCAGCACCTTGAGAATGGTGTCGTAGCGCGGTTTTGCCCCCGGCATCAGCGCCTTGTACAAGCTCTCTCGACCCAGTCCGGTATCCTTGGCGAGCTGCGTCATTCCACGCGCCTTGGCCACATCGCCAAGCGCCAAGAGGAACAGATCCGGGTTGTTTTCTTCCAGGACGGCCGTGAGGTATTCCGCAATCGCCACCTCGCTGTCGAGATAGGCGCTTGCGTCAAACTCGCTGATTTTCACCTTCATCACTCATTCCTCCAGATCGCGAGCCATTGCCTTACTTAGCCCGCTTGATATCACGGGCTTGTGTCGATTTGTCACCGCCGCAAAGCAGCAGGATGATCAACTCGCTGCGACGTGTAAAGCACAGCCGATAACCGGGCCCTCATCTCACGCATTTCCATAATTCCATCACCTACAGGCCTTACATCGCCCAGATGGCCAAGCTTCGCCATCTACTCGGCCAACCACTGGGCGAAGGTTTCGGTTTGCTGAACGGTGAATATGGGAAGAGTGTATCCATAGGGATACGTTCCGGCAAGGCGCAACAGCCCGCGTAGCATGGGGGACGGGTGAACAGCTTTGAGGAATCGATAGGACTTGCGCGATCCGTCGGCGCTTTGGGGTGTTTGGATGCTGTATTGTCGGAACCCGATGGAGCCGGTTCCGACCTACGATGCTGAAACCCGGTTCCTTGGGGACAATTGAGAGCCCACGAGAACTAGGCCAGCCTCTCAGGTCGGTCTGCCGACGGTTTTAGCCTCGCATCGGTTTGCGGATGTGACAATCGATAAATTCACAGACTCTCAGAGGACCCAGGCCGATGGCGAACAAGGGGCTACCGCTGTACGATTCAATAAGGCTGTATCTCGATAGATCACCCCACTACCGCGGCGTATCTCGACAAACAATCGTACAATGGAAGCGTCATATCTTTTTGATTTATAAGTGCATGTGCAGATAGGAGCGTCCGGCTTCGAACCTGGGTGTCGGGGGTTCGAGTCCCTCCGGGCGCGCCAAAATCAATAACGTACAGCCCTGTTTTTTGGCGTTATACGATTGAGCGTTTTCTGTCGGAGGCTAGATCGAGCGGGCGTTGGGGCGGCGTAACTTTCGCGTGCCTCGGGTCCTCTCCTGCGAGTAGCGATGGATGCCGTTCTCCCGCAAGATCCTTCCTGCCATTTGGGATTGTTACTTTTTCACATAATCGTCACCAAGTTTAGTTAGTTTATTGACCAGGGTTTATACGATCCGAGGCGCTGATCCAAAATCGCGAGAGGCCAGTCGGATCGCAGTCTGGCAGATAGCTTGAGGCAAAAGAGCAGGTTATAAGCGTGGCTGCCTCCGCGCCCGTCGCCAGGTCTCGGTGAGCGACGGGCGGTTTCGACGGGAAAGAGAACACGGATACGCCGCTATCTGCACTAACACACAGCCAGCGGGGCAAACCGACAGTTTGGAGTAGACAAACATAATAGGAGGAGGGGACCATGGTTTGGTTGTCTAGTGAAAGTCAGCGAGAAGCGTGTCACGTTGGGATAATTGGCCGCTCGCAGGCCATGCGGCAGGTACAAGAGCGTGTTGAGCGCTTAGCCCGAAGCGATGTGACGACGCTCGTCTGTGGTGAGACCGGCACCGGCAAAGAGATCATTGCCCAAGCCCTGCACCGGCTGAGCGCTAGAAGCTCGGGTCCTTGTGTCCGCGTCAACTGTGCGGGGATCCCCGACGGCTTGGTGGAAAGCGAATTGTTTGGTCATGTGAAGGGCGCTTTCACCGGGGCGATCCAGGATCGGCTCGGACGCTTTGAGTCAGCGCACAGAGGCACCCTGTTTCTCGATGAGATCGGGGACGTCTCGCCCGCGGTGCAGGTCTGCCTGTTGCGAGCCGTGGAGACCAAGTGCATCGAGCGGGTGGGGAACCATCGGACTCGCGAGCTTGACGTGCGCATCATCGCCGCGACCAATAAATCACTCGAGGAAGAAGTGCGCGCGGGCCGCTTTCGCCTCGATCTCTACTACCGCCTCCATATCGCCTCGATCGAGCTGCCTCCGCTGCGAAGACGCCTGGAAGACATCCCGCTGCTGGTCCAGCACTTCATTGAACAAGGCAATCGGCGGCTTCCCTATCCCATCGAAGGCATTAAAGCGGATGCGATGGAGCGACTTATGCGCCACCCCTGGCCTGGAAACGTGCGCGAGCTGCGCAACGCCATAGAGTGCGCGTTCGTCAACGCGCAAGACGAGCACATTCGTTTGTCCGATTTGCCGCCCCATCTGCATGCGAGCCCAAGCGCGGCAATGCTTGGGAGTTCCGGGCCGGCGAAATGCCCACCTCCCTTCGCATTCGATGCCCCTAGCCTACGGGGTGTGCTCACGGACAACCGCTGGCACATCGGCCACGCGGCCGCCTGCCTCGGGGTGCATCGCACGACGCTGTGGCGGCATATGCAACGCTTGCACGTCACTAGCCCGCGCTCCGAGCGGTGAACACGTTTGCGCCTAAAGGTTGCAACGTATCGTTGCAAACTGTTGCACCGCTCGGCGGTTACTGCGCGTCTAATTTATAACTCATTGGCGCAATTATCCTTTCTCGTCTGCGGTCGCTGGCACTAAGGTTGCCGCAGCCTTCAGCGACGGGTGCGTGTCCAGATTCAGTTTTAGCCTCGCGCATGACGTCATCTGGTGACTAAAAACTGCAATTTTCAGGAGGATCGATGAAAAAGTCTAATTCTTTTTGTGCCGTTGTAGCGGCAATGACAATAACGATTGGCATAGTTATGCCCTCAAGCAATGCCTATGCTACCGGAGATAAGCCCGTTTGTTATAAGTGGAGTGCCTTCGAAAATGAGCGATTCAAGCTCAACGTCAAAAACCACAGTCCTCTCTCTGAGAGTACAGAGGAGAAAAACTTTGGTCACGCCAGACAAACCTCCTATAGCGTCCATGGTAAGGAAGTGGGCTTCTGCGGGGGCGACTCCATGGTTGGGGTAACTGGAACTGTGATCACGGCTAAGGGCACAAGTCATACAACTGGGCAAACGGGAGCTCATATGGGTCTTGAGGTCCATGCCTCTAGGGGGGACGGGTCCTTCGGTGGCGAGGATTCTTGCCGATCGGGTGAATTCGACTGCACAACGACTGATGTCAGTCCAATACCAACTGTTTGGACCTGCGAGAGCCGCAATGAGTTCGATATTTACCATGGGGCTTCTACGCTTACCCAGGTGGATGAGAGTGAAGACCCGCGTTGCAGCATCTTTGAGGATGGCTTTGGCAACCATGCAACGTCTGGGTCTAAAGCCGTTACCGCTCCTTCGGGTCCTGCCGGTGGGCTGAACGTGCAATAAGGAATAAGGGATTGTGCAGCCAAGGACAGGTGACATCCAGGAGTTTGTGTATTATTTGTCTTGCTTGCATGGTGCTCTCCTTCACGCGATCTACGAGATGCTCGAGCACCGTGCAAGTTTCCTAACCCACCGTTATTCACCTATCGCCTTGATAAATCCGGTACAAATCGGGATACAGGGTCTGACTAAGTCCAATATCAAAGACCGCACCGTCCTCGCCGCCATCTGCCGGTAATGGTCTCCCATGCAACACCTCCTTCTCTGACATTCAGCATTGTGTTGCACTTGATCTTAGACTCCAAGAGGGCATCCCAGAGTAATAAGGATAAACCGGGATAGACCACGATTATTGAGGTGTCCATCCGTAGGGCATGTTCTCGGTGTTGAATGCTCAGGCCTGCTAGAGCAGCGGCACGATCAGCAAGGCCACGATGTTGATGATCTTGATGAGCGGGTTTATCGCGGGACCGGCGGTGTCTTTGTAGGGATCGCCCACGGTGTCGCCCGTCACCGCCGCCTTGTGCGCGTCGGAACCCTTGCCCCCGTGATGGCCGTCCTCGATATACTTCTTGGCGTTGTCCCAGGCGCCGCCCCCTACGGTCATCGAGATGGCCACGAAGATCCCGGTGACGATGGTGCCGAGCAGTACACCCCCAAGCGCCTTGGGACCCGCATCGCCCCCCATCAGCAAACCAAGCCCCAAGGCCACGGCGATCGGCACCAGGACCGGCAGCAGCGAGGGGACGATCATCTCCTTGATGGCAGCCCGGGTCAGCAGGTCCACGGCCGCGGAGTAATCGGGTTTCGCCGTCCCTTCCATGATCCCCGGGATCTCGCGGAATTGCCGCCGCACCTCCAAGACCACGGAGCCCGCGGCCCGCCCGACGGCCTCCATGGCCATCGCAGCGAAGAGGTAGGGGACGAGACCCCCGATGAAGAGACCGATAATCACCGCCGGATCCGAGAGATCGAAGCTTATCTTCATCCCGGCGTGCTCCAAGCTGTGGGTATAGTCAGCGAACAACACCAAGGCCGCGAGTCCCGCGGAACCGATGGCATACCCTTTGGTTACGGCCTTGGTCGTATTGCCGACGGCATCGAGCGGATCGGTGATCGCGCGCACCTCGGGCGGGAGATCGGCCATCTCGGCGATACCGCCGGCGTTGTCGGTGATGGGACCGTAGGCATCGAGGGCCACGATGATGCCGGTCATCGACAGCATGCTGGTCGCGGCGATCGCGATCCCGTAGATGCCCGCGCACGCATAGGCGAGGAAGATGCTCGCGCAGACGGCCAGAACCGGAAGCGCCGTCGCCTTCATTGAGATCGCAAGCCCGGCGATGATATTGGTCGCATGTCCGGTGGTCGATGCCTCCGCGATATGGCGCACCGGCGCGTACTGGGTGCCCGTATAGTACTCCGTGACCCAGACCAGCGCCCCCGTGAGCGCCAGACCTACGAGCGACGCCAGATACAAGGCGATGACGCTGTATTCGTCCACGCTCCACATCATGAAAATCGTGACGGGTAGAAAGGCGACCGCCGCAATCCCTCCCGCGACGATCAATCCGCGGTAGAGGGCGTCCATGATCTTGCCGCCTTCCGCGGCCTTGACGAAAAAGGTGCCGATGATCGAGGCGATGATCGACACCCCTCCGAGTGCGAGCGGATAGAGCACCGCGTCCACTGTGGCGCTTTTCACCAGCAAAGTCCCGAGCAGCATGGTGGCGATCACGGTGACGGCATAGGTCTCGAAGAGATCGGCCGCCATGCCCGCGCAGTCGCCGACATTATCGCCCACGTTATCCGCGATGACGGCGGGATTCCTGGGATCATCTTCCGGGATCCCGGCCTCGACCTTGCCGACCAGATCCGCGCCGACATCGGCGCCCTTGGTGAAGATGCCGCCGCCCAAGCGCGCGAAGATCGAGATCAAGGAACCGCCGAAGCCTAAACCGAGGAGCGGGGCAAGGTCCACCAATGCACCCTCGGGGGCGAGCGCCGCGAGCAGCGCGTAATAACCGGCCACGCCTAATAGCCCGAGGCCCACGACCAAGAGTCCGGTGATCGCGCCGCCTCGAAACGCCAAGGTCAACGCGGGGTTCAGACCGCTTTTAGCCGCTTCGGCGGTACGCAGATTCGCGCGCACGGAGATGTTCATGCCGATGTAGCCCGTCGCGCCCGAGAGTACCGCTCCCAGCAAGAAGCCAAAGGCCGTTTTCCAGTCGAGCACGATCCCGATGAGGAGAAACAATCCGGCCCCGACCTTGGCGATCGTCGTGTATTGGCGATTGAGATAGGCCGATGCTCCTTGCTGAATAGCGGCGGCTATCTCGCGCATCCGCTCGGAGCCTTCCGGTTGCGCCAAGATCCATTGCACCGAATAGGCGCCGTAAGCGATGGCCAGGCCGCCGCTAACCAGCGCGAAGGCGAGCGACAATGATCCCAGCAACCAGCTCAGTAGCAGTATCGCCGCGGCGACGCCCCCGGCGATGGCCAGGTAGTGGCGATTGCCAAGCACTGTTTTTAGAAAGCTTTGTCCTTCCTGGCGCACTTCGAGTGCTATTTCTTTTACCGCGCTAGCGACTTGCATGTGAGGACTCCCCTATGGCATTAAAAAAGGGGCAGCCCGCCCCGTAGGATTATGCAATTTATAGTAATGGATTATGATCGACGTTGAAAGGCGGTTGCCGAAGGCTAGGTTCTTTCTGTAATCTGAAAGGCGACATTAAGATCTATATCCCCGCGGTCTTGCCGCGGGGACCTTAGCGATGGGGTTTCCAAGGGAGAGGCGCAGCTCTCCCCTTTGGTCGCCCCACGGGGTTGCATACCCCGTGGTGGCGAAATCTAAATTGACTATTGAGATTACGACCATGGGACACACCGTGGCCTTTACTCGGCCGGACGGAAAGGCCTCAAGCGGGTACTATGCGAGCCCCGCGGCGGGCGACAGCGCGCCGGGCATCGTGGTGATCCAAGAATGGTGGGGTGTTAACCAGCAGATCAAGGGCGTGGCCGAGCGCCTGGCGCAGTCGGGATACCGCGCCTTGGTTCCCGATCTCTATCGAGGTCGAGTGACGCTCGAGATGGCCGAGGCCGAGCATTTGATGGGGCAGTTGGACTTCGGCGCTGCCGCGACCCAGGATATCCAAGGCGCGGTGAAATATCTGAAAGCCCGGAGCGCCAAGGTCGCCGTCAACGGATTTTGCATGGGCGGCGCGCTGACGATCCTCTCGGCCGTCCTCGTCCAAGAACTCACGGCCGCCGTCTGCTGGTACGGTTTCCCTCCGGCCGAAGCGGCCGATGCGCGCACCATCCGCATTCCGCTCTTGGGCCATTTCGCGGAGCAGGACGAATTCTTCCCGCTAGCCGGTGTGGACGCCCTTGAACGGCGTCTGCAAGAAGGGCAGGTGCGTTACGAGCTTCATCGCTACCCGGCACGGCATGCGTTCGCCAACGAAACCCGGCCGAATTATGACGCGCGCCAGGCCGCGCTGGCCTGGGAGCGCACCCTAGGCTTTCTCGCCACAGAGCTTGCGTAAGAGCCCGCTTGTCTCGGCACGTGACAAGAATATGCGACGAAGGCGCCGTGGCGGTGCTGGCGCAGAGCAAACGCGATCTCGCGATCGCCGCCATCGTAGTCTTTTGTGTCTCCGTCGGGCTCTATCTCGACGGGGACTGCACGCGTACCGAGCAGTACTTCCTCGGCGCCATCGCATGGTGCTTTTTATTCGGGCTCTTGCAATTCGAAACCCCCGCCATTCGTATGCAGGTCGGGGTGGCCGTCGCGGTGGCGACGCTATGCGAGTATTCATTCGCGCCCCTCTACCATATTTACACCTATCGGTTCGACAATGTTCCTGCCTACGTCCCGCCCGGTCACGGCATGGTGTATTTGACGGCCGTGGCGCTTGCCCGATCCGTGCTCTTCGAGCGCTACGGCACGCACATCGAGCGCGTGACGCTGGTGATCGGGGCGTGCTGGGCTTTATGGGGTGTGACCTACGCCGAACGCACTGATACGGGCGGGGCGGTGTTATTCCTGGTGTTCTGCGCCTTTTTCTTTGTCGGACGCTCGCCGCTTCTTTACATCGCGGCCTTCTATATCACGAGTTACTTGGAGATCGTGGGCACCTATTCGGGCACCTGGGCCTGGGCGGTGCATTGGCCCTCTTGGGGCCAGCTACCCCAAGCCAACCCGCCGAGCGGCATCGCCGCCGGGTATTGCTTCCTCGACACAATCGCGCTGTTCGGCGCTCCCATCGTGATGCGATTCATTACCTACTGCGGCATGGCATTCCGGCGCCAGCCTGTCCCCATGCGCGTAATCCAGGCGCCTTCGGCGCGCGACAGCCGCTAAGCGCAAGCCGCAATTACAGCGGTTTACGCGCTGGACGGCATGGGCGCGGTTGAGTAAGCATTGTGCGTCGCACAAACATCGCGCTAAAATCATTGTGCACGGCAATACGGCTCCCGTGGGGCCGGCCGCTATCTTTCCAACTCGATGTTTAGCAATGGAGGATGCAATGGAAATTAAAGATAAAGTAGCACTCGTTACAGGCGGAGCCAGCGGTATCGGTAAGGCCGTCGCGTTCGAGCTCGCGCTGCGGGGCGCCAAAGCGGTCGCATTGGTTGACCTCACCGAAGCGGCGTTTCAAACCGCGGAGCAGATCAACAAAGACCTCGGCAAAGCGGTGGCGCACGCCTTCTGCGGGAATGTGACCGACGACGATTTCCGCCGCCGGGTATTCGACGCCGTGGAGAAGCAACATGGCATGGTGACTATCTGCGTCCCGGCCGCCGGCATCACCCGCGACGCCCTAGCGGTCAAGATGAACAAAGAGACCGGCAAGGCCGAAATCTACCCGATCGAGAAATTCCGGCTGGTGACGGAGGTTGACCTCATCGCTCCGGTCTACTGGTCGCTCGAGATGGTGGCGCGCGCCGCCGAGGATCGTTACCGCATGGGCTTGAAGCGCTGGCAACCCCAGGAAGGCATGCAGGGGGTCATCATCTTCATCGGATCGATCTCCTCGCAGGGCAACAAGGGCCAGATCGCTTACGCCGCATCGAAGGCCGGTCTGGAAGGGGCGGCGGCGACCTTGATGAAGGAAGCCATCTTTCACGGTGTCCGTTGCAGCGTGATTCACCCCGGCTTCACCGACACCCCCATGGTCCGCGCCCTCGGCGAGGAGTACATCCAAAAATACGTTCTTCCCGAGACCCAGTTAGGGCGGTTGATCCGGCCCCAAGAGATCGCGGACGCGATTTGCTTTATGATCACCAACTCCGCGGTGAGCGGGGAACTGTGGGCCGACGCGGGCTGGCATCCCTCGCCTGCCTAGCGGGTGATTTCCTGATTTCGGGGAGCGCTGCAATTGCATGACCACCGGAGACACCATGGGCCCGATAGACCCTGCGCTCTTGGATAGCGGAGCAATGTGAACATGCCAGCGGCGATTCCGGCGCCAGTCCTATTTCAGTATGCAACGAGTGAAGCGTCTCCTTCTGATCCTCGCGGTGCTTGAATCGGGCTGTGCACAGGGACCGGAAGGCCCGGCAATGGTGCCTGACATCAACGCCGCGTCGTTCGTCTCCAGCCCAAAAACGATCGCCATCTCGCGGGCACTGGGCGGCGAGGAGACCAATTTTTTCTTGACCTCGGAGATCGATAACGAAGGGTTTCGGAAGGCCCTGAAGGTCGCGCTCGAAAAATCAGGACTATTCCGCATCGTGTTTATCGACCTGAACGGTGATTATGTGCTTTATCCCAAGATTGTGGTTCAAGATATGTTCCCGGGCCTGTCGATGCGCTCGGTGTTCAAGGTCGATTATCGGATCGTGGATGGCTGGAGCGAAAAGGAACTGTGGCAACGGCGGGTGATCTCCACCTATGACGCGCCTCTGGCCGAGGCGCTGTACGGCGTAAGCCGGGTACGCAAAGCGCATGAAGGATCGGTGAGGGAGAATATTCAATCGCTGCTGACGCAATTGAGCGAATTCGTAGCCGCGGACAGCACTCGAGACACATCGAACCCAGCGATAAAACCGGCTGGTGATCCGCGTTAGCCCCACGCTCTACCTCCGGGAGCGGGATCTCGAGTGGCAGTTCGTGCGCGCCCCGGGACCCGGCGGTCAGAACGTCAATAAGGTCGCGACGGCGGCGCAGCTTCGTTTTCACCTCAACAACGCCACTTATCTGCCGGAGACCCTGCGCAAGCGGTTGTTCTACCTCGCGCGCGGGCGCATCGCCAAGGAGGTGACGTTGGTGATCGAGGCCCACCGCTATCGCAGCCAAGAACGTAATCGGCGAGACGCGCTCGAACGCCTGCTGGACCTCATCCGTCGAGCCGCAATCATCCCGACGCCGCGACTGAAGACCCGGCCGACGCGCGCCTCGCGGACGATGCGGCTCGAAACCAAGCGCCGTCACGGTCTGCTCAAGCGCGGACGCAGCGTCGAACCGGAGGCAGAAACCTAAGGAAGCTCTGCAAAAGTTACTACGCAGCCCATATGCTTTGGCGCGTGCTCGCGCGTCGCTCGCCTATCGACATGATAAGTCTCGCGACTCGCTCCGCGCCTTCGCGCATCTGGGCTTGCTCGCGACACGTTTGCAGAGCTTCCTCTACGCAACCGGCGCGGCGATCCGCGAACAGGTACGGCCTGGGACTGGCATCGCGGCCGTTAGGCCCTTAGAATGACTGCAACGATGCGCTAAACCGATCACAATCGACACGTCGTCCCAGAACGACCGGAGGTATCATGGATATCATGGAGCAAATCAAAACGACCGTTCATAGCAATCCTATCGTGCTCTTCATGAAAGGAACGCCGGATTTCCCGCAGTGCGGTTTTTCGATGCGCGTGGCCGAAGCCTTGAAGTCCTGTGAGGTGGCGTTCGCGCATGTGGACATACTGTCGCAACCCGAGATCCGCCAGAACCTGCCCCGCTATTCCAACTGGCCCACCTTTCCCCAGATTTTCATCAATGGAGAGCTCATCGGGGGTTGTGATATCGTGATGGAGCTGCACGAAAAAGGCGAATTACAGAAGATGACCCGCGCCGCGGTAGCCACCGTGACGCAATGAGACGGCTGGCGCGCTCCATCCGACGCGCCTCCCGGTCTCTTATGCGCAAATTTCCGAGGCTCCGATCCGCGGGGCGGAGGGTGGGTTATCGTGATCCGCTGATCGCAACGTCCTTGTTGAGACCAGCGGGAGGAGTTCAGGTTGACCGGACTTCCGTGCCTTTTTTATAATTTATCTAGCGCCCCGGTAAGTAAAGTAATCGATTCTTGCAGCGGAGCCACGGCGGCGGCCGCATCCCCTTTGTCGGCCGCTTTGATCGCTGTAGTGAACCTGTTCTGAGCCTGCTCTATATCCATACCGGCGTTTTCAGTAGCGGCGGCTTCATCGGCCTGAGCTGACGCCGCGCGGGCAGCCGTGGCGGTCTCCGGAGCATGTCCTTGCTGAGCCTGGGCCAAGGCCTCCTTCGCGTGTTTTATGGCTTCGGAAACGTATCCCTTGACGGTATCTACATGGTGGCCAGTACCGGCTTGAGCAAAAGCACTTGTTGCGGTAAGACTGAGCGCACCCGCGAGGAGTGCGGTTATAAAATTTTTCTTCATCTGTCTGTTCCTTTTCATCGTGTATACGGATTAAAAATCGCCACGAAACAGGCCGGCCTCTCCGACCATTCGGTACCGAGCCTGATGGGGCTCAGGGCATAGACCCCCTGACGACCCTATTCGGCTTGACCTGCCGCATTTCGCAGGATCTTGGATAGATTAACACGATCCGGGTTCTGCGACACGGGAGAGTCTCTTCCAATGCTAGATGAGCCTGAAGGTGGGGCTTATTTCTAACACAAGATGAGCCTGAACTAGGAGCGGGTAGCTGTTCATGATGGGAGGA
>MUGK01000131.1 GCA_002007425.1 Chromatiales bacterium USCg_Taylor
AGGACGGTCGCGGCAAAAGGAATCACTCGCCGCGAGACCGAGGGTGCGAGAGTGACTTGGATGTCCTGTCGCACATACCGAGGGCCGCGGCGCAAACGTAGCAGGTGCTCCCAAAATCGACGTTGCCACAAGCCCGTTCTCGCCGTTTCTCCCGGCTTTGAGAGATTCGTTCGCCTTTTTCGATAGCACGAGAAACGTGTCCTTTCAGCAAATTCCAACGCATGGAAAAATCCGTGTCACCGGGAGGCAACGTCCAAATACAATGGAGATGGTCCGGCAAGACCACCACCGCATCCAACGACGAGCCATGGAAGGTCGAAGACCGAGGCGAGGAGCCCGCGATAGCCGTCCTCTAGATGGACGGCGTAAAGTCATTGAGCGAAGGCACGCGCGAGCGAGGGTGCGAGAGTGACTTGGATGTCCTGTCGCACATACCGAGGGCCGCGGCGCAAACGACGAAATGGACGCCTTTCCGTGACGTACCGGAAAGACCGGCGCAAGGCATCAATCTGATCGACCAGCAATCGGTTACCCCTCCGCTCGGCGAGATTGACCGTGAAAAACCACGTTGCGCCTGGAACATGAGCACGGCGATATTCGGTCATGAAATGCGTTTCACCTTTGAGAGATTTCTCACTCGAACGATGCGCGTCGTTGCCGGTTTGGGTGAGGCGACACCCGCCACTACAGAAAAGATAGATTTTGCCTTGGTAGCTCAGCCGATGTCGAACGTCCGGGCGCACGATCATACTGCAGACGGGATCATTGGTCACCGGCGTACCATCAGCGGCGTGCGCGGAGCGGTGGGTGTTCGGAGTCGACATGGGTCATGGGTCTGGCGGAAGGAATGTGCTTATACGATTAGTATATACTTTTCCGATGCTCCTCCCGTTCTCGCCGTACCTGCCGCCAGCATGAGCAAGGTCAATCTCGGTTGACGCGGTACGGCTTCCGCCGTGGATGCGTTTCGTACCGGTTCCCCTCGATTAATCATATCGGCACGTAAGGAGCTACACCATGCGCCTCAAGATCCTCGCCATCGACACCTCGACCGAAGCCTGTTCCGCGGCGCTTCTCCTGGGCGATGAGGTGCGGGAGCGCTTTGAGATCGCGCCCCGCCGCCACAGCGAGCTGATCCTGCGTATGATTGACGAGCTGCTTCGCGAGGCCGGATTGACGCTGAGCTCGCTCGCGGCGCTCGCTTTCGGCCGGGGACCGGGTTCTTTTACCGGGGTTCGCATCGCCTCCGGTGTGATTCAAGGGCTGGCCCTGGGCGCCGATCTCGGCGTCGCGCCGATCTCCACTCTGGCGGCTCTCGCGCAAGGCGCACTTAGACGAACGGGATCGCGACAAGTGCTGAGCGTTATCGATGCTCGTATGGGCGAAGTCTATTGGGGGATCTATGAGCTTGACGCCTCGGGAATCATGTGCGCCACACAGCCCGAATGCGTGGCTCGCCCAGCGGCCGTCCCCCTCCCCGAAACGGGGACCTGGTTCGGAGTAGGCAGCGGGTGGTCGGAGCACGGCGAGGCGTTGCGGCAACGGCTTGGGGAACGGCTTCACGGTGCGGACCCGCATCAGTATCCTTCCGCCCGTGACATCGCCCTGCTCGGCGCGCAGGCTTTTCGTCAAGGGGACATCGTGGCGGCGGAGCAGGCGTTGCCGGTGTATCTAAGGGATCGCGTCGCGGAGCCTAAGAGTTTGTGAAAAAACCTGCTACGCTCGGGATCTCGCGTTCCGGCGGTGCTCGGAATCCTCATGTATTTAAGTATACACTCCGGTTGCTCGTCCCATCCTTGAGACTCGCCCCTTTGGGGCTTGCGCTCCGTTTCGCTCCCGGCGAAACGGTCCTGCGCTCCGGCGGAAAGCCGGGGCCAGGGATTGGCCCTGTTTGGCGCGCCGAGGATGCAGCGCGACATCCCTTCGCTCGCGACGGTTTTTTGACAAACTCTAAGGCGTGAAGTCGAGGATTAGCGCGTGCTGGTTTTGGCCGGTCGCTAGTGTTCCAAACGCTCGATACCCGTCTCCAGCCGTCCGTCGCGCCACAGCCGTAGCCAACGGTAGCCGGGACTCAGCGTATCGCGCTGGTGACGATCGGTCCGCGGCGCAAACTGCACGCAAGTAGAGGGGGTCCCAAGAAGCTGCACGCCCTCTCTCAGCCCCGCGAACTCTTGGTGAATGTGGCCCCAGAGCACCGCGCGTACCTGCGTATGGCGGTCGAGTACCTTGAAGAAAGCGGGGGAATTATTCACCCCTATCTCGTCCATCCACAGGCTCCCGATCGCGACCGGATGATGGTGCATGAACACCAAGGCCGGATGGCCCGTCTCGGCCGACAATCGCTCATCGAGACGGGCGATCTGCTCGGCGCTCAAATGACCGTGTTCTCGGCCGGCCACGGCGGTGTCAAGAAAAACGCAGCGCCACTCCCCGACCCGCGCATGGTCGACCGCGTGGATGTTGCCGCCCGGAAGCACTTGACGCATCGCGTCCTTGTCGTCGTGGTTTCCGGGCAAGCAATATACCGGGACTCCCAAGCCCCCCATGCATTCACGCAGCCGGGCATAGGCGGCTCGGCTACCGTCTTGGCTCAGATCACCGGTTAGCACCAGCGCATCGGGCGGCCACTGCCTTGCTTGCGCCAGGGTCAATACCGCGCGCAGCGATTCCGAGGTATTCAAGCCGTCGTAAAGGCCGCCTGGATCGGCATAGAGATGGGGGTCCGTCAGTTGCAATACCGTCCGGGGATCCCGGATCGAATTCGGGCGAAAATCCTTCATGGTGCTAAGTTCTTTTTCCATGACGCTAGGTTAACGTATGATCACGTAGCTTGCATAACCGGGGCCGTTTCATGACCAACAAAACCATCCGCTTGAGCGACGCGCTCTACGACTATCTGCTCTCCGTCTCCTCCCGGGAACCCGAGGTGCTTAGACACTTACGCGCGGAGACCGCGTCATACCCGGAAGCCACCATGCAGATCGCCCCCGAGCAAGGGCAATTCATGACGTTCTTGGTGCGTTTGCTTGGCGTTAAAAAGGCCATCGAGATCGGCGTCTTCACGGGTTACAGCTCACTTTGCGTCGCTCTCGGTTTACCACCTGACGGACAGCTTATTGCCTGTGACGTCAACCCGCAATGGACCTCCGTCGCCGAGCGCTACTGGCGCCAGGCGGGGATCGCCGGCAAGATCGATCTACGCCTAGCACCCGCTGTCGAGACCCTGCAACAACTCCTGGCTGGGGGCGCCGCGGGCACCTTCGATTATGCCTTCATCGACGCGGATAAAGAATCCTATATCGATTATTACGAGCTTAGCCTCCTGCTCCTGCGGCCCGGCGGGCTCATCCTCGTGGACAACGTTCTCTGGGGCGGCCGGGTGGCGGACCCAGGCGCGCAGGACCAAGCGACCGAGGCGATCCGTCGTTTCAACCTCCATCTCAAGGAGGATGCGCGCGTGGATTTGAGCATGATCCCGGTGGCCGACGGGCTCACGCTCGCGCGTAAGCGCTGAAGGTAGCGTTCCGCGGAGGGCCGGGCGCCGCCTGGGCGGCTGAGGACGTGCCTGCGGAAGGGGCTGGGGCTATAGAGGAAGCAATGCCCGCGACGGAAGGGGCGGCGTCTCAGGTGCCTG
Organism: Chromatiales bacterium USCg_Taylor; assembly: GCA_002007425.1. Classification (GTDB taxonomy): domain Bacteria; phylum Pseudomonadota; class Gammaproteobacteria; order JACCXJ01; family JACCXJ01; genus USCg-Taylor. The sequence continues at coordinate 3,635 of MUGK01000131.1, forward strand.
AATCACGGCAGTAGACAAAGACAAAAGCGGCGGCATCACCGTAGAGGAAGCGGTGGAAGTGCCTGGTCTGGCCGCGGCGTTCCCCAAGGTGGACAGTAACGCTGATGCTAACCTCAGCGAGGATGAATACGCGGTTATAGAATCTGGGAAAATGTCACTAACCCCTGGAAGCTAGGCTCTAGAAGCGGGAGCCGAGAAACAATTCAATAGCTCCCCGGCTCGGGCAGGACCGCCTGTCCGCAGCCGCGCGAAACCTGCCCGCGAGTCCCCCCCGGTTGCCTTCCCGCTGACTCGCGGGTGGAGACCGGAGAGTTTCAAATCCAACGTTATTTCAATGACTATGCTATAAGGAGACATGCTATGACCCGGAGTATGATTACCCTGTTCGCGCTGGGAGCGCTGTTATTGGCAGGATGCGAGGAGTGGAGCGGCGCTTCGAGCGCAAAACCTCGCACCCAGTTTGAAAGCGAAGCCACAATGCAAACACCGTTCGCCATTGGCGAAGAGCCTCGTTAATGTCAGGCGTCTAGTCTGGAGGGGACGGGCAACCCATCAGTGAAGCGTGCGAAGACGCGCGTTCGGATTTTTCATCCAGGCCGCAAGCGTTCCCGTGTTGCGGAAGAAATGACGGTAGCATATGACCTTGATGAAACTATTCCCCACGCCTGTTGAAATGGTGCCGTTGGAACGGCTTTATTTAAACCACAATCTTCGGGCAGTCCGAGACCCTTCACGGGCGTTTGTCTATACCAACTTCATCGCCAGCCTTGATGGCAGGATCGCATTAGAATGTCCTCGGACGGGCACCGCGGTGGTGCCGGGCGAAATCGCCAATCCTCGCGACTGGCGCCTCTTCGAGGAACTGGCTGCCCAGGCGGACGTGTTGCTCACCACCGGACGGTATATGCGGCAGCTCGCCAGAGGCGATGCCCAGGCTATCTTGCCTTTGAGTGAGGAACCGGCGTATCAGGATCTACGCGATTGGCGCCGGGCCCAAGGCCTTGCGGCGCAACCGGCGGTTGTGGTCTTGAGTGCGAGCCTCGATATTCCCCTCATGGAGCCCCTGATTGGCCGTCACGGTCGGGTCTATATCGCGACAGGATCCGACGTCGATGCGGCCCGGATAGGTGCGATCGAAGCCCAGGGCGCCAGGGTGATAGTCGCCGGGCAAGGCAGGCGTGTGCGGGGTCAAGCCTTGATCGAGGCCCTGCGCGGGGAGGGCTTGAATCTCATTTATTCGACGGCGGGACCCAAAGTGCTGGCAACCTTGCTGTCTGACCGGGTACTCGATCGACTCTACCTGACGCAGGTGCACCGGGTCCTCGGGAGCGAATCTTACGATACTCTCGTGGAAGGACAGCGGCTTTACCCGCCTGCGGACGTCCAACTGCACTCCTTATATTACGACGCACCGGGTGAGGCGAGCCCGGGCCAGCTCTTCGCGTCCTATGCCGTTACGCCGTTGTGAGAAATACCATGCCGAAAGTACTCTGGAAAGGCGCGGAAGGCGAATAGGTGGTTTTGCGGGGTTGCGATGATGTGCTACCCGGTCCCGCCTTAGTAATGATTCCGGCGGGCTTGGCGATTCTCGCCGTCGAGTTCACCTGGGCACGACATTGGCTACGGATCGTGCGGGATAAGGCCCAAAAAGCGCTGAGCGATAGGCGACAACAAGGCGAGTCGAAGTCAGCTAGCCGCCGGGAACGAGCTTAAGCAGCCCTCGGAGCGGAATATCGATCCAGTCGGGCCGGTTGTCTAGCTCGTAACGCAGCTCATAGACGGCTTTCTCCATGGTGAAAAGCTCGATCAGGGCGTCGGCCTGTTCGGACGTACTGGGATACGAAGGACAACCCTCTGCTGCCTCCCTATAACCGGTCAAGAACGCCTGTTTCGCGAGCCGGTCCCAAGCCTCGACGAGCGGCCCGAGCAGCCCCACGCCCTGGCTGTTCTCCGCCGTAAGGCGCTTGAGCACGACTTGCGCGGCGTAGTCGAACGAGCGCAACATACCCGCCACATCACGCAGCGGCGAATGCTTGGCTCGCCGCTCTTCGAGCGGACGCGCCGGCTCGCCCTCAAAGTCCACGATAACAAAGTCGTTCTCCGCCACTAGCACTTGCCCAAGGTGGTAATCGCCGTGATGGCGGATCCTGGTGGCCTTAGGAACGTTTCGCCCTAAGGCCGAGAGACGATTGATGAGCGCTCTTCGGGCCGCGATCAGCAAGTCGCACTCGGCACGTAACGATTCGGGTATGTCGGTGCGATGTCGCCGCAGCAGATCGAGGGTCGCGATGACTTCAGCGCGAGCGCGCTTGACCCAAGCGTGAACATGTTGACGCCGGATCGGTTCCGGGTCGAACGCACTATCACCGGATGGTTTCGCGAGCGCCTGATGGAGCTCGCCGGTCCTCCGTCCCAAGGTATGCATCATCAGCAAATAGGGACCGTGAACTTCCTCAGCTTCGGACACGACTGGCTCTGGGCTCCGCAAGCGCGCGGCTTCGAGATAGCGCTCCAGATAATCGAGCGTATAGGTCCAAGCGTCACCTTGATTCTTCAGCGCCCCTTGCAATAAGCCGAGAGAGTAGCGTGTCCCATCGGCGTCTTCGTACTGCACGGCGCCCGCCAACGGCGCCACGTGCGAAAAGGGAGAGACCTCGGTGAGAAAGCGCCCCATCTCGAGCTCGATGTTGGTACCTTCCTGCAGGCGGCGGTAGACCTTCAAGAATAACCGCTCCCCGAGGATTGCGGTGGTGTTGCTCCCGGCCACAGATGGAACCCTGATCTCGCGCAGGGCCGTGTCTCCCGCCAACTCCGCGTAGGCCGCGGTGCAACAGAACCTGAGGCGCCCCTGACCAAAAGAGATCTCTAGGTTCTGACCCATTGCTGCGGCTAAGGATTCGCAAAAGGCAGGATCGGCCAGCGCGTCGCTTAGGGTACCCACGCGCGCCTGCTGTCGAACTCTGGCCAGCATATAGGGTGCGAGCACGGTTCCAGACTCTTCAGCTTCCCAACCGATCCGGAGCGGCAAAAAATAGCTCTGCGAGGCCAATCCGGCGAGTTGGACATCGATCACCGTCAGCAACCAAGGATCCCGGTCTTTCAGCCAGTGCGCATACTCGCGCACCGCCACTCGCTCGATGCGCTCCCCCTTCGCCGCAAACCAGCGTTGGCCCGCGGTAAAACGGGGTAAGATCTCCCGTTCCAAGGCCCTTCGCAGCGTCTCGGCCATCGCCCGCCGCGCGGGCTCCACCTGTTCAGGGAAAAAGCTGCGCCAGCCTAAAAATAGCACCATGACCGGAAGCTCCGGGGGCGGGAGCAGTTCCTTGTGCCACGGCGGCGCTTCGGCTTCTTGTGCCAAGCGAAACCAGTAAAACCCATAGCCCGGCAGCGTTAGAAGATAAGGTAGATCACCGATCGGAGGAAAGGATGTCCTTCCGAGCATTTCTATCGGGACGCGAGCTTTATAAGCCGCGAGATCCAATTCCACCGGCTGCGCCGAGCGCGCCAGGTTAACGACGCACAGGATCGTCTCACCCTCAAACTCCCGTAGATAGGCGAGGATCTTGCGGTTCCCCGGATAGGAGAATTGTAAGGTGCCGCGACCGAAGGTTTTATGGGCTTTGCGCACCGCGAGGAGACGCCGCATCCAATTGAGTAAGGACGAGGGATCGCGCCGTTGCGCCTCGACGTTGACGGCTTGATAACCATACACGGGATCCATGATGGGCGGCAGATACAAGCGCTGCGGATCGGCTAGAGAGAAGCCGCCGTTTCGATCCGGACTCCACTGCATGGGCGTGCGCACGCTGTTGCGATCGCCCAAGAAAATATTGTCGCCCATGCCGATCTCGTCCCCGTAATTCATGAGCTTGATCTTGTCCGGATCGTTGTCCATGAGCGAGGCGAGGCGGCGGCGGATCCCGAGATTCACGCGCGTGCGCGGATCGACAGCATAGGCTTGATACATATAATCGCGCTCGCGATCAGTGACCATCTCGAGGGTGAGCTCGTCATGGTTGCGTAAGAAAATCGCCCACTGGCACAGCTCCGGGATTTCGGGGGTCTGTCCCATGATCTCGACGATCGGGTGGCGGTCCTCCTGGGCGATCGCCATGTACATGCGCGGCATGAGAGGAAAGTGATAGGCCATATGACATTCGTCGCTTTCGCCGAAGTAGTCGCGCACATCCTCCGGCCACTGATTGGCCTCGGCAAGCAACATCCGGTTGCGGTAATGGCTGTCCACCGCCGCGCGCATCTGCTTGATCACGGCATGGGTTTCCGGCAGGTTTTCGTTGCTAGTCCCATCGCCTTCGCAAAGATAGGGGACC
>MUGK01000132.1 GCA_002007425.1 Chromatiales bacterium USCg_Taylor
CCCACGGTGATATCCAGCGAAAAGCAAAAAACTCACTAAACCCTATGTCCGACGCCATTTCCCGCCGCTTACCCCCAGAATTTATGCAACTGGAAGGTACATTCACATGGTCGAGGCCTCGGACCGGCCGGAGCGGGCGGAACCCCATGCCATGCGTCTCGCGGACCTCATGCCCGGCGCCGGCCATCTCGTGCACATGCCCTTTCACATCTATTTCCGCATGGGCCGCTATCTGGACGCGCTGGCCGTGAATAAGGCGGGGGTAGCGGCCGATGAGGCCTATATCGCCGAAGCGGCGCCCGAGGGCATCTACCCGCGCGCCTATTATCCGCACAACGTGCACTCGCTCATGGCCGCGGCCCAGATGGCGGGCGACGGCAAGACCGCCATCGCCGCGGCGGAGAAGCTCGCGCGGGTGGTGACCAATGATGCGGCCCGGGCCATTCCCTGGGTGCAGCCCATTCATGCGGCGCCTTATTTTGCCCACGCCCAGTTCAGCGCGCCCGAAACCGTGTGGGCCTTGCGCGATCCCGGATCCAGCCTGCCCTATGTTCAAGCGATGTGGCACTACGCTCGCGGCGTGGCCCATGCGTCCCGTAAGGATATCCAGGCCGCCGAGCGCGCGGCGGCGGCGATCGCAGGAATCGCGGCTCGCGCGGACTTTTCCGCACTCACGGCCGGCGGGATCCCCGCGGGCGAGGTGCTGGCGCTCGCCCGCCACGTGTTACTCGCTCGCATCGCCCAGGCTGGAGGCGCCCTGAAGTCCGCGCGTACCGAGCTCGAGCGGGCGGTAGCCATTCAGGATAAGCTTTCCTACTCGGAGCCGCCCTACTGGTACTATCCGGTGCGCCAGTCGCTCGGCGCCGTGCTCCTGCTCTCGGGCGATCTCGCCGGCGCCGAGGATGCATTCCGGGCGAGCCTGCGCGAGGCGCCTCACAACGGCTGGGCGCTCTATGGCCTCACGGAAGTCTACAAGCGGCGGGGTGACAAACACCAAGCACGTGTCGCCGAGAGACGGCTGGCAGAGGTTTGGGCCAGCGATCGCGCGGGGCTCGATCTTTCCCGCTTATAAAAAAACCCCGCGGGTTGCGCGGGGTTTCTAATGGTGAGAGTGGATCCCTTCGGGTTTACATCATGTCCATGTCGCCCATGCCGCCGTGCCCGTGGCGTCCCGGCATCTTCTCCTCGTCCTTCGGTGTTTCGGCCACCATCGCCTCGGTGGTGATCATGAGTCCCGCGATCGAAGCGGCATTCTGCAAGGCCGTGCGCGCCACCTTGGTCGGATCCATGATACCCATCTTGACGATGTCACCATACTCCCCGGTGGTGGCGTTGTAGCCGAAGCTGCCCTTGCCTTCCTTCACCTTGGACAGAACGACCGAGGCCTCCTCGCCGGCATTGGCGACGATCTGACGCAGCGGTTCTTCCATCGCGCGCTTGGCAATCTGGATGCCGATGTCTTGGTCGTGATTTTCGCCCTTGAGCGCATTCAAACCCTCCAGCGCCCGGATGAAGGCCACGCCACCGCCCGGTACCACGCCTTCCTCGACGGCCGCGCGCGTCGCATGCAAGGCGTCCTCGACCCGCGCCTTCTTCTCCTTCATCTCGGTCTCGGTGGCTGCGCCGACCTTAATCACGGCCACGCCGCCGGCGAGCTTGGCCACGCGCTCTTGGAGCTTCTCCTTGTCGTAATCGGAGGTGGACTCCTCGATCTGCGCGCGGATCTGGTTGACCCGGCCTTCGATGGCCTTGGGATCGCCCGCGCCGCCGATGATGGTCGTCTCTTCCTTGGTGATAGTGACACGCTTGCAGGTTCCGAGATCTCCCAAGCTCGCCTTCTCGAGACTCAGCCCGACCTCTTCGGCAATGACCGTGGCCGAGGTCAAGATTGCGAGGTCTTCCAACATCGCCTTGCGGCGGTCGCCAAAGCCGGGCGCTTTGACCGCCGCCACCTTGACGATACCGCGAATATTATTGACGACCAGCGTGGCCAGGGCCTCGCCCTCCACGTCTTCGGAGATCGCGAGCAGCGCCCGTCCCGATTTGGCTACGGCCTCGAGGATCGGCAGCAAGTCGCGGATGTTGGAGATTTTCTTGTCATGGATGAGGATCATCGGGTTTTCCAGCTCGACATTCATGTTCTGCTGGTTATTGATAAAGTACGGCGAGAGATAGCCGCGGTCGAACTGCATGCCTTCGACGACCTCCAGGGTGTTCTCGAGACTCTGGCCGTCCTCGACGGTGATAACGCCCTCCTTGCCGACCTTCGCCATCGCTTGCGCGATGATGTCCCCGACGGCGGCATCGGCGTTGGCCGAGACCGTGCCCACCTGGGCGATTGCTTTCTCGTCATTACAGGGCTTGGATAGCTTTTTCAATTCCTCAACTGTCGCGGCCACGCATTTGTCTATGCCGCGTTTGAGATCCATCGGATTCAGGCCGGCCGCCACCGCCTTGACCCCTTCGACCAGCATCGACTGCGCTAACACGGTGGCGGTCGTCGTGCCATCGCCTGCTTCGTCGGAGGTGTGCGAGGCGACCTCTTTCACCATTTGGGCGCCCATGTTCTCGAACCTGTCCTTGAGCTCGATCTCCTTGGCGACCGACACGCCGTCCTTGGTCACCGTCGGCGATCCGAAGCTCTTTTCCAGCACCACGTTCCGGCCTTTCGGACCCAGGGTTATCTTAACCGCATTAGCGAGGCTATTGACTCCGGCAAGCATGCGCCTGCGGGCATCTTCGCTAAACCTTAATTCTTTATGTGCCATGTTTCACCTCTATAGTAAAGATTTAATTTTCGATGACGCCCATGATGTCGTCTTCCCGCATGACCACTATGTCCTGGCCGTTCATTTTGACTTCGGTACCGGAATACTTGCCGAAAAGCACCTTATCACCGGGTTTGACGTCGAGCGGTCTGAGCTTGCCATCATCGCTGAGCTTACCGGGACCGGCGGCAACGACTTCTCCTTTCATGGGTTTTTCCGCGGCCGTGTCCGGGATGACGATACCCCCGGCGCTCTTGCGATCTTCTTCTAGGCGGCGGATGATGACCCGATCGTGTAAGGGACGAATATTCATGATTATTGACCTCCTCCGATGTGCGATAGAAAAACAAAGCGGGGTTAGCACTCGCTTCTTGTGAGTGCTAATTATAGGTGGCGCGCCGTTCCTGTCAACCGATCCCCGGACCCGGCATGCCCAATCTAAACGAGGATCGGCGATGACGGATGGCGACGACTACCTACTCGTGCTATCGACGTGTCCCGACAACGCGGTCGCGGGCCGGCTCGCAACCCGGTTGGTCGAACAACGCGCCGCCGCTTGCGTCAATATCCTTTCCGCGGTGCGCTCGATCTACCGCTGGGCCGATAAGCTCGAATCGAGCGCCGAAGTCCTGCTCTTGATCAAGACCCGCCGATCGCGTTACGAGGCGGTGGAATCCTTGTTAAAATCGGAACATCCCTATGAACTCCCCGAAATCATCGCGGTCCCTATAGTGCGGGGCTCGAGCCCGTATTTAAGCTGGATTAACGAGATGGTGAATGCGGCCCCATGAAGACTGTCAGCGCTACCTGTTTCGTTTGGTTGTTTGGAACGTTGCTACCCGTGTTTGCCAATGAACAACTGGGAGCGGCGAATATTTTCGAGGATTTCAAGCGCGGTTTCGCGGGCGAACCGGGCCACCGGGAGTTTTTACCTCCCGACGAAGCATTTCGGGTCACGGTCGACATCAAAGATCCGGCGACCCTCGCCGCGCGCTGGGACATCGCCGACGGTTATTACCTTTATAAGGATAAATTCGGATTTGACCTGACCGACGGCGACGTCCGGCTCGGGCGCATTAATCTTCCCTCGGGGCACTTCAAGGACGATCCGGAGTTCGGATCCGTCGAGGTGCATACCGGGTCCATCACGGTCCCGCTGTCGCTCAGGCGCCCACGCCCCGGCGAGGCCGAGGTCGATTTAACACTTAGGTATCAGGGCTGCGCCGAAGACGGGATTTGCTACCCTCCGATTAAGAAAACGCTCAGCCTGCGACTGCCAGCGCAGGTGGCGGCCGGCTCCGCTTACGGAGGAGCAAGCGAACCCGTCGCCGAGCACGATGCGTTGGCGCGGCAACTCGAAGGCGGCGCCGCGCTCGCGACGCTGGCTATGTTCGCCGGGTTCGGGATCCTCCTCGCTTTTACACCGTGCGTGTTTCCCATGGTCCCGATTCTCTCTGGAATCGTTGCCGGCCAAGGCCAGCACGTAACCACGCGCAAGGCATTTATTTTATCGAGCGTATTTGTCGTGGCGATGGCCGCGACCTACGCGCTCATGGGGGTGATCGCCGGACGCTTCGGCCACAATTTGCAAGCGACGTTTCAAAACCCGTGGGTGCTGGTGTTCTTTGCCGCGGTCTTTGTCGGCCTCGCCTTGTCGATGTTCGGTTGGTTCGAGCTACAACTGCCGCCAAGTTGGCAGACGCGCCTCGCCCGGGCGAGTAACGCGCAAGCAGGCGGAACCTTGCACGGCACCGCGGCGATGGGATTGTTCTCCGCCCTGATCGTCGGACCTTGCGTGGCGCCGCCCCTGGCCGGGGCCTTGATTTATATCGGTAAGACTGGTGACGCGGTGCTGGGCGGGATGGCGCTCTTTTGCTTGGGCATCGGCATGGGACTACCGCTGATAGCGGTGGGAACCTCGACCGGGAAGCTCCTGCCCAAAGCCGGGCCTTGGATGCAACAGGTCAAGACGTTCTTCGGGTTTGGAATGCTCGCGGTCGCGGTCTTAATGCTGGAACGCTTGCTGCCGCCGGCGCTCAGCGTATTGTTATGGGGGCTGTTATTGACGACCGGGGCGATTTTCCTGGGGGCCCTCGATCTCCTCCGTAAAACCGCGTCATGGGGCCACCGCCTGGCGCGCGGCGCCGGGTTGTTGGTTTTGACTTACGGCAGCCTCTTAATCGTCGGCGCGGCCGCGGGGGCCACCGATATGTGGCGTCCATTCGCGGGCGCCGCACTCCTCGCGCAGGGATCCACCACGGCGCCAGTCAAGCTGAGCTTCATGCGGGTCAAAGGCGCCGCGGGTTTGGAACAGGCGTTACGCGCGGCCCGCGTTCGTGCCGAGCCGGTGATGGTGGATCTTTATGCGGACTGGTGCGTCGAGTGCAAAGAGCTGGAAAAACATACCTTTGCCGACCAGATGGTCGGCCAACAGCTTACCAGATTAACGCTTATAAAAGCGGACGTGACGGCCAATGATGAGGAGGACCGCGAGCTGCTCGCGAGCCTCGGGGTCTTCGGGCCGCCGGCCTTGCTTTTTTACACACCGGACGGTACCGAGCTTCACAATCAACGTCTTGTCGGGTTTGTCGAGCCGGAAGCTTTTCGCTCACACCTCGATCGGGTGTTGGGCCGTTGAGCACGGCTTACCGGTTTGCATTTTATTGTTTGTTTCTGATCGTCGCCGGAGGCGGGGGCTATCTTCTCCGCGAGCTCGCGCAGCCGGCGGACTCCTCACCTTCGACCCTCGTGGGACAGGCGCGGCCCGATTTTTCACTCAAGGATTTCAGAGGCGAGAGCCGCCGTATCAGCGAGTGGAACGGAAAAGTTTTGCTACTAAACTTTTGGGCTACCTGGTGTCCTCCGTGCCAAAAGGAGATCCCGGAGCTCATAGCGCTCCAAGAAGACTATAAAGAAAAGGGCTTGCAGATCGTGGGTATCGCGATCGATGAGCTTGGTACGACGCAAGAATTCGCGAACATGGCCGGAATCAATTACCCGACGCTGATCGGCGAGGAGGAGGCCATCCAAGTTGCCCTGAGTTACGGTAATACGATCGGCGCGCTACCCTACACGGTGATCGTTGACCGTAACAAGAGAATCGCCTTCACTCAGCGCGGTCAAGTGCGCCGGGACGAAATCGAGAATCTCATACGACGGCTGCTCCGCGTTCCCGCTTAAATTCCTCGCTGACGGTTCCGCGCGGCCTTTCGCCGCGCCGCAAAATAGCCGGTAGTTTGCTCGTTTCCGCCGGTAACTTATGCTAATGTGTCGCAAACAAGCGGCAACTAACCGCGATTAAAGAACCAGGCATGTCGCAACTGGCGCTCATCAACGGACCCAACCTTAATCTATTAGGAACACGTGAGCCGGAGGTGTACGGTACCACGACGCTCGCCGAGATCGAGTCCCGCCTCGAGGCCCTGGCGCTGTCCGCGGGACACACGCTGTCCTCGTTTCAGAGCAATGCCGAACACGAGTTGGTGGAGCGTATTCATCGCGCGCGCTCGGAAAGCGTCGCCTTTATCATTATCAACCCCGGCGCTTTCACGCACACGAGCATCGCGCTACGCGATGCGTTCGTAGCCGTCAGGATCCCGTTTATCGAAGTTCATCTATCCAATATCTTCGCGCGCGAGGCTTTTCGCCACAGTTCTTATCTTTCCGGCGTCGCGGTCGGGATTGTCAGCGGTCTCGGACCACAGGGATATGAGCTTGCCTTACAGGCAGCGATCGCTCGCTTGCGAGCCCATGCCAACTAATTCACTCTACCAGAAAAAGATGGACATCCGGAAAGTAAAAAAATTAATCGAGCTCCTGGAAGAGTCCGGGATTGCGGAGCTCGAAATCCACGAGGGAGAGGAATCCGTCCGGATCAGCCGCTATCGGGCCCTGCCAATGGGCCAGCCCTTCTTACAGCTAGCGGATCCGCAGCTCCCCGCCGCGCCGGGGCATGCCGTCGCTCCCGCCGATGCTAAACCGAAACCAGACTTTGAAGGTCATTCCATCACCGCTCCGATGGTCGGAACCTTTTATCTCGGCGCCTCTCCGACCAGCAAACCGTTCGTCGAGATGGGTCAGCGGATAAAACGGGGCGAGATTCTGTGTATCATCGAGGCCATGAAGGTCATGAATCAGATCGAGGCCGATAGCGACGGCACTATCGCCGCGATTCTGGTCGACAACGGCCAACCGGTGGAGTACGACCAGCCCCTGTTCGTACTAAAACGAACTTGAATCCTTGCTCGCAGGGACGCCTCCTTGTTTCGTTCGTATCGAGCAAGCCCGAGCGCAAGGAGCCGCGGAGCGAGCGACGAGACATATCAGGTAGATAGGCGAGCACGCGACGCAGCGATCGGGATGCGCAGTAGATTAATTCACAATCTCTGAGCCATGCTTGACAAAATCGTGATTGCCAACCGGGGTGAGATCGCGCTCAGAGTTTTACGCGCCTGCCGCGAGCTGGGGATCAAGACCGTTGCGGTTCATTCGACCGCGGATCGCGATCTAAAACCGGTGCGCCTCGCCGACGAGTCGGTGTGCATCGGTCCGGCGCCCTCGGCGGAGAGTTATTTGAACGGCCCAGCCTTGATCAGCGCCGCCGAGGTTACCGACGCCGTGGCCATCCACCCGGGTTATGGGTTCCTCGCGGAAAACGCCGACTTCGCCGAGCGCGTCGAGCAAAGCGGATTCATCTTCATCGGCCCGCGGCCGGAAACGATCCGGCTGATGGGCGACAAGGTATCCGCTATCCGCACGATGAAGCAAGCGGGAGTTTCCTGCGTGCCTGGCTCCGACGGACCCCTCGGCGCCGATGTCGACGAGAACCTCCGGATCGCACGCGCGATCGGTTATCCGATCATGATCAAGGCAACGGGAGGCGGGGGAGGGCGCGGCATGCGGGTGGTGCATAGCGAAGCCGCGCTGCCCAACGCCATCGCCCTTACCCGCGGAGAGGCCCACGCGGCCTTCGGAAACGGTTCCGTCTACCTTGAAAAATACCTCGAGACGCCGCGCCACATCGAGATCCAGGTCCTCGCCGATACCCACGGCAACGTCATACACCTCGGGGAACGCGATTGCTCGACGCAGCGGCGCCACCAAAAGATCATCGAAGAAGCGCCCGCGCCGGGTTTGGGCCCGGAAATTAGGGATGCTATCGGCATGCGGTGTGTGCAAGCCTGCCAGGAAATCGGCTACCGCGGCGCCGGCACGTTCGAGTTTCTCTATCAAGATGCTCAGTTTTACTTCATCGAAATGAACGCGCGCATTCAGGTCGAGCATCCGGTCACCGAGATGGTCACTGGGGTGGATCTCGTCAAAGAACAGATCCTCATCGCGAGCGGCGAACCTCTGAGTTATCGCCAGGACCAGATCATCCTCCGTGGCCATGCCATCGAGTGCCGGATCAACGCCGAAGATCACGAAACGTTCATGCCCTCGCCCGGCACGATCACTTTATTCCATCCGCCCGGCGGTCCCGGGATCCGCTTGGATACGCATATTTACCAAGGCTATGCGGTTCCGCCTTACTACGATTCCTTGATCGGCAAGCTCATTGCCCATGGCGAGAGCCGAACCATCGCGCTCGCGCGCATGATTAACGCCCTTACCGAGATCGTGATCGACGGGATTAAGACCAATCTGCCCTTGCATCGCAATATGATGAATGACGAGGGATTTCGCGCGGGCGCTATGGATATCCATTATCTTGAAAAGAAGCTGGGACTGACCTGAGAACTTGTGAAAAAATCTACTGCGGTCGAACGGCTCGAGGAGTGGGTCCTCGTGACTGCCAGGCGGCTGACCGGGGCGGGCGCGCCAGGGCGCTGAAACGATGCTGGCGCGCTGTCCGGAATGCCGTACGCTATTTCGCCTTTCCGCGACCGAGCTCAAGGCGGCGCACGGCAAGGTGCGCTGTGGGATTTGCCACGGCGTCTTCGATGCCTTGGAGGCTTTGGTCGACGCGCAAAGCGAAGCCCCAACGCGTGCTGCGCCCGGAGACGCCACGGCGGGCCGCACCGATGGGGCTCAGGCTGCCGACAGCGCCCTAGCGCAGGCGCTCGATCTCACCGCCATCGAGGGGCTGGTCCCGAAACACCGCGCTAGCTTGTGGCGCGCGGGGGCCGTCATGCTTCTGATGCTGCTGCTGGGTCAGATCGCATGGTTTCAAGGCGCCCGCCTGCTCGCGCTGTTCCCCGTAGCCCGCCCGCCGCTTGAGTGGGCTTGCGCTCACTGGCATTGCCGGTTGCCCCGCTACCGCGATCCCGGCCTGATCCGGCTGGTCTCGCGCGATGTGCGCGTCCATCCGCGTGCCGCAGACGCGCTGTTGATCAATGCCCTTTTCACCAATCACGCGGAATTCCCCCAGCCCTACCCGGTACTGCAGCTCGGTTTGTACGATACGGATGGCCAAGTCCTTGCCGCTCGCCGGTTTGTGCCCAAGGAGTACCTCGAAAAGCACGTCGACCCGGCCCTGGAGATGCCGCCTGGGATCCCGGTTCATATCGTTCTGGAAGTGCAAGGCCCGCGGAAAAACCCGGTGAGTTTCGAGTTTAAGTTCCTGTAAGGCGCGCTCGCCCGGCGGCGGTCCTAAAGCCGTTGTCAATGGCTTCAATCAAGACTCGTTTCCCGTTATCATGGGCGCGTAACACTCCGCCGTACAGATCATCGAGAGATTATGCGTTGGGCACTGGGGAGGCGGGCGCAATCTCTTAAGAACGAAACACTACGATAACCGCCTGTGGCTAGAGGGGATGGCGCACATGATAATTAATAGGAGAGGTCGCCGGCATGACAGGCATAGTAGACCACGAGATTCCTCGGCAAGCGGTATTCGTCGAGCGCAGAAATCAACCGATTCATCAGTGCATCACGGAGTCCTTGCAGATCTACTTTGCCAATCTCAACGGCCATAGCCCAGCCGGGCTCTACGAGCTGGTGCTTAGCGAAGTCGAGCGGCCGTTATTCGAGGCCGTGCTGGCGCATACCGGTGGCAACCTCTCGAAAGCGGCCCAAATCTTGGGCCTAAATCGCAACACCCTGCGTGCCCGCCTCAAGAAATACAGCTTGATCTAGCCGCGGTCAGGAAACCGGCCAGCCGATGCGGTCCATACGACGTGCGCTTTTGAGTGTCTCCGATAAGACCGGCCTGGTGGATCTCGCGCGGTTTTTGACCGGGGAGGGTGTGGAGCTATTGTCGACGGGGGGTACGGCGCGGCTGCTGGCGGAGCACGCCCTGCAAGCCATCGAGGTCTCGGACTACACGGGCTTTCCCGAAATCATGGGCGGGCGCGTCAAGACCCTGCACCCGAAGGTCTACGGCGGCATCCTCGGCCGTCGAGGTGTCGATGAGCCGCTCATGCAGGCCCACGGGATCGGTCCCATCGACCTGGTCGTCGTCAACCTGTATCCGTTCGAAAGCACCGTCGCGAGGGCCGATTGCACCCTCGCCGAGGCGATCGAGAATATCGACATCGGCGGCCCGGCCCTGGTACGCGCCGCGGCCAAGAATCACGCCGCGGTCACGGTCATGGTCGACCCGGACGATTATGCCTCGCTCATCGAAGAGATGCGGACCGCGAACGCCAGCATCGGCGCCGCAACGCGCTACCGCTTGGCGGCCAAGGCATTCGCTTATACCGCGCGCTATGACTCTTTGATTGCCGCTTATCTAGAAACCCAGGCGGAGGACGAAGATTTCCCGCGCCTGTATTGCCCGCGCTATGCCAAGCGCCAAGAGCTCCGTTACGGGGAAAACCCCCACCAACGCGCCGCCTTCTATGCGGAAACCGATCCTCCGCCGAGTAGCGTCGCCGCGGCTAAACAACTTCAAGGTAAAGATCTCTCCTTCAACAATATCGCCGACACTGACGGGGCCTTGGAGTGTGTGTTTTCCTTTTCCGGGCCCGCCTGTGTCATCGTCAAGCACGCGAATCCGTGTGGGGTAGCGCTCGCCGAATCGCCGCGAGCGGCCTACGAGCGTGCTTACGCGACCGATCCTACCTCCGCCTTCGGCGGGATCATCGCCTTCAACCGCATGCTCGACGCGGACACCGCCGAGGCCATCCTCGCGCGCCAATTCGTCGAGGTGATCGCCGCGCCGGGCGTCGCGCCGGAGGCCCTCCCGGTAGTGCAACGCAAACAAGACGTGCGCGTGCTCACGGTCGCTCGACCGGAGGCACGCGTTCGGAAGACGTTCGATTACAAGCGCGTGAACGGCGGCCTCTTGGTGCAGGAGCGGGATGAGGCCACGGTAGAATTTACCGGTGTGAAAGTCGTGACCCAGCGTACGCCGACCGAAGCCGAGATCGCCGATAATGCCATCGTTTACGCCAAGGCCGGCCAGACGGTGGGTATCGGCGCCGGCCAGATGAGCCGGGTGTACAGCGCGCGCCTCGGCGTCATGAAAGCCGCCGACGCGGGCCTCGATCTCCGAGGTTCGGTCATGGCCTCGGACGCCTTCTTCCCGTTTCGCGATAGCATTGACGCCGCCGCGGCGGTCGGCGTCACCGCGGTGATCCAGCCCGGCGGTTCCATCCGCGACACCGAGGTGATCGGTGCCGCCGACGAGCAGGGCATGGCCATGGTCTTCACGGGGATCCGGCACTTCCGCCATTCATGAAGTGAAGGTTCTAATCGTCGGCGGGGGAGGGCGCGAGCACGCCCTCGCGTGGAAGGTGGCGAGCTCCGCACATGTCGATCGCGTCTACGTGGCGCCGGGGAACGCCGGCACGGTGCGCGAACCCAAGGTTGAAAACGTCGCCATCCCGGCCGGCGAAATCACGGCGCTCCTCGCCTTCGCCAGGAGCGCTCGGATTGACCTCACCCTGGTCGGATCGGAGGTGCCGCTGGTGGCCGGGATCGTGGATCGCTTCGACGAGGCGGGGCTCCGGTGCTTTGGTCCGAGCGGGTCGGCGGCCGCGCTTGAGGGCTCCAAAGTCTATGCGAAGTCCTTTATGGACCGCCACGGCATAGCCACGGCGCCTTACGCATCTTTTTCGGATCTCCACGCCGCCAGCGCGTACATTCGAGCCCAGGCGCTCCCGCTGGTCATTAAGGCCAACGGCCTCGCGGCGGGTAAGGGCGTGGTTATCGCTCGATCCGCCGAGGAGGGCGTCCGCGCGGCTAGCGATATGCTCGCGGGCCATGCCTTCGGCAGCGCCGGGCAGGAAATCGTCGTCGAGGGGTTCTTGGAAGGCGAGGAGGCGAGTTTTATCGTAGTGAGCGACGGCATCGATGTCCTGCCGCTCGCGAGCTCGCAGGACCATAAGGCGCGCGATGCCGGGGACCGCGGACCCAATACCGGGGGCATGGGGGCTTATTCGCCTGCCCCTGTGGTCACCCGGGCGGTGAGCGATCGCGTAATGAGCGAAATCGTGCTGCCCACGATTCGCGGGATGGCGCGGGAGGGCCGGCCCTACCGGGGCTTCCTCTATGTCGGTGTCATGGTGGCTCCCGACGGCACACCGCGGGTGCTCGAGTACAATTGCCGCTTAGGTGATCCGGAGGCCGAGGTCATTTTATTCCGATTACGCTCGGATCTCGTCGAGATCATCGAGGCGGGGCTTACGGGCCGTCTGAAGAAAATCCAGCCGCTCTGGGATCAACGCGCCGCCCTTGGTGTCGTGCTTGCGGCTGCGGGCTATCCCGGACTTCCTCGCATGGGCGATGTGATCGCGGGCCTCGATGGCGAACATCCCGCGGACACCGCGGTCTTTCATTCCGGCACCGCGATAAAGGAGGGACGGATCGTCACGGCCGGCGGCCGTGTGGTGTGTGTATGCGCACGCGGCGCTACCGTCAGCGAGGCCCAGTCGCTCGCCTATGCTCGGGTTAAAAAAATCCAATGGCAGGGGATGTATTACCGCCCGGACATCGGCTACCGGGCGGTGGCGCGGGAGACGAAGGAGGCGGATCCTTAAGCGTTTCCGTCCCAGTGCAGAAAGTTTTTGAGCAAACGCAGTCCCGGTTGCTGGCTCTTCTCGGGATGGAACTGCACCGCGAAGACCGGGCCGCGCGCGAGCGCGGAGGTAAACCGCACGCCATACTCCGTATAAGCAGCGTTCAATTCCTCATCCTTGGGTGCCACGAAATAGCTGTGGACGAAGTAAAAGCGCTGGCCCGGAGCAATACCTGCCCACAAAGGATGAGGACCCGCCGGCCACACCTGATTCCAACCCATGTGCGGGACCTTTAGAATATCCTCGCTGGCCGGGGCATGCAGCTCCCGTGGAAAACGCACGACCTGTCCCGGGTATACCCCGAGGCCCGGCGTGCCGCCTCCCTCCTCACTCCACTCCATCAGGGATTGCAACCCCAGGCAGATCCCGAGAAACGGCTTCGCGGGAAGGACCTCGCGCAGGGCGCGATCGAGACCCATGGCCGTGATATGCTCCATGCAGTCGCCGATCGCGCCTTGTCCCGGGAAGACGATGCGATTGGCCCGCACGAGATCGTCCGGGCGGCCGCTCACGAGGACGCGGTGCCGGCCTTCCGACACGTACTCGAGGGCCTTGGCGACCGAGCGCAGATTGCTCATGCCGTAATCGAGAACAACGACGGTTTGCATCGTGCGATGAACGGCGCGCGGCGTCTCTTAGAGCTTGTGAAGAAATCGTAGCGAGCACGCCCGCCCGCGAGGCGCACGGCGCGCAGGACCGTTTCGCCGGGAGCGAAACGGCGCATAAGCCCCGAAGGGGCGAGTCTCAAGGATGAGACGAGCAACCGCAGTGTATGTGGAAATACATGAGGATTCCGAGCACCGCGCAATGCGGGCGGGCTGCGCAGTAGATTTATTCACAAGCTCTCAGAGGCTGCCCTTGGTCGAGGGTACGGCGCCCTCAAGCCGCGGGTCGGGCTCGACGGCCATGCGCAAGGCGCGGCCGAAGGCTTTGAAGACGGTCTCGATAATGTGATGGACGTTGCGGCCGCGGAGCGTGTCGATGTGCAGCGTCACGCGCGCGTGGTTGACGAATCCTTGGAAGAATTCGTAGAAAAGATCGACATCGAAATCCCCGACCCGCGCACGCGGAAAATCCACGTGAAACACGAGACCGGGCCGTCCCGAGCAGTCGATGACCACCCGCGACAGCGCCTCATCGAGCGGGACGTAAGCATGGCCGTAGCGCCTGATCCCGCGCTTGTCGCCGAGCGCTTGCGCGAGCGCCTGACCGATCGCGATGCCGATGTCTTCGACGCTGTGGTGCGCGTCGATGTGCAGATCCCCGCGCGCTTCGATTTTGAGGTCGATCAGCCCGTGCCGCGCCACCTGATCGAGCATATGGTCGAGAAAGGGGATCCCGGTATGGAGATCCGATTGACCGGAGCCATCGAGATCCAAGGTCACGCCGATCTGGGTTTCCTGGGTATCGCGTTGTACCTGTGCTGCGCGTGGGCTCATGGGGGTTCCCTGATAAAAAGGCCTTTATAGCATAACGCAGAGCTTGTGAAAAAATCGGCTGCGCTCGGGATCTCGCGTTCCGGCGGTGCTCGGAATCCTCATGTATTTCGATATACACTCCGGTTCCTGCGCTCCGGCGGAACGCGACCTCTCTTTGCTCGCGACGATTTTTTCACAAGCTCTCAGGATAAGTTTTTCGGAACCTGGACGAGGATCAAAGCATGAACACGGCGCTGCCGCTCGACTCGGTACGGAGCTACCTGCGTGATCTCCAAGACCGGATCTGTAGGGCGCTGGAACAAGACGGCGTAGGACGTTTCATAGACGATCCCTGGCGGCGCACGGAGGGAGGCGGCGGTCTGACGCGGGTGCTCGTAGAGGGGCGTGTGTTCGAGCAGGCGGGGGTCAACTTCTCCGAAGTGCATGGCGCACGCTTGCCGCCCGCGGCCAGCGCCCAGCGCCCGGATCTCGCCGGACGGAGATTCCGCGCCCTAGGCGTCTCGCTGGTGATGCATCCACGCAATCCGTACGTCCCCACCTCGCATGCCAATGTGCGCTTTATCAGCGCCGAGGCCGAGGGCAGTGATCCGATCTGGTGGTTCGGCGGCGGTTTCGATCTCACACCTTACTACGGCTTCGACGAGGATGCGCGTCACTGGCATCGCACCGCCCAGGCGGCTTGCGCGCCCTTCGGCGCCGAGGTCTACCCGTGCTTCAAACGCTGGTGCGACGAGTATTTCTACCTCCGCCATCGAGCCGAGCCGCGCGGGATCGGCGGCCTGTTCTTCGATGACCTCAACGCCTGGGGCTTCGAGCAGTGCTTCGCCTTCGCCCGCAGCGTCGGCGATCATTACCTGGCTGCTTATCTACCCATCGTCAAGCGCCGCGAGGACACGCCATATGGAGAACGCGAACGCGACTTCCAGCTCTATCGGCGCGGCCGCTATGTCGAATTCAATCTTGTCTACGATCGCGGTACGCTGTTCGGCCTGCAATCGGGGGGACGCACGGAATCCATTCTCATGTCACTGCCGCCTTTGGTGAAGTGGCGCTATGACTGGAAGCCCGAGCCCGGCAGCGCCGAGGCCAATCTCTATGAGAATTTCTTGAGACCGAGAGAATGGGTTTGAAAAAAACGTCCGCGGCTCCGCGGACCGTGAGCTCCTTGCTATCGTTGAGGGCGGAATGCGCCGTGGCATCCCGAGACAAGGACGCCCCGATCCCATCCTGACGAACCGTGCTCCTGGCGGCTCTTAAAGTCGGTATTTCTACACGCAAGCCCGTGAGATAGAAGCTGGAGCAGATGGCCCTTTTGTAAGAGTTTCCCCGCGAAGCGGCAACGATTACCGATCGGGGCTCCTCCGCAAGCCCGGCAACCCCGAGACTATTGGCTATCCTACTGAAATTGCGTGTCTCCTTCATGGCACCGCTCTTGGCACACAACATGACTGAGCTTAAGCCTGTCTCGGCTTGGCCGAGGCGCAAGCGGAGCTATCGTTGGTTTCAGGATAACAGGAGGATTAAAATGCCTATTATATTGTGGCTTCTGGGTGTACCACTTACCGTAATCATCATTCTGGCGTTGCTAGGCGTCTTCTAGAGCCTCGCGCATTAGAGTAACGACCGCCGCGCTTGCGGCGGTCGTTACTCAACGCGTTCTCATAGCTCTTCTTCGCGACATCTTCGCCGCGTTCGCATTCCTCGAGAAGAGCCGGCTCGTCTTCCCCCTGATCGCGCCTTCAATGTCCGCCCACGCGCGTTGGTGCGGCGTGGCGATGCGGCCGGATCTCGTGCGGAAGTAGGCAATAAGCAAGTACAGGCGCGCTCGACCGATTATGCTCATTTCAATTGAGTTATGAATCGTCAACCGCTAAAGTTACCGCTCGAAGATCAACCAGCAAGCGCCACCGACTTTAGCCCAATGTCTTCTGAACAAGCTTTAAGCGCGCGTTCTTTTTTCTGGCTCGCGCTTGCCGTGGTCATTGCCGTTCTCATTTACCTCTTGAGCCCCATTCTGACGCCGTTCTTATTAGCTGCGATTCTGGCTTACATGGGCGACCCGCTAGTGGATTGGCTGCAAGCCAAAAAAATCCCTCGTACACTCGGTGTCGTCATAGTCATGTTCTTGTTGATCGGGCTTATGATCT
>MUGK01000133.1 GCA_002007425.1 Chromatiales bacterium USCg_Taylor
ATCGGACTTGGCTTGGGTGAGGAGGCTATCGATCTGCTGCTCCAAGCCTCGTACAGCAGATTCCTCGGCGGTACCCGCACCAACTTGCGCCGCACTGTCTACCATCGGCTGCTCTATCGCGGGGACTTGGACCGCCGGATCGGGAAGCGCCTTGCTTGCATCCTCGGACACTGGGCTCCGGAAAAGCCACTCTACTGCCGCAGCACGCCCCGCATCGTAAAGTTGAGCCAGCAGCGGACCTGGCAGCATCCACCACAAGAATAACCCGGCGGCCACTAGCCCTGTGATGGAGACAGAGTACGCTCTCCAGTGGCCGCGGCGTTGTTGTCCGGGCATCTCCTCTCGGGGGCGACTGCTGGCGGTCGGTCCGTCAGCCGCATCGGCGCTCTTCTTTGCTCGGTCGTTAATAAGTACGGTGTTAAGGGGACCGTCCGCTGACCGCAATGGCCTGGTAGAAACCGAGGTGCTATCGCTTGTCTCCTTCGGCCTCCCTGCCACCGAAGGCCGGGCTTGTCCGCTCGTCGGAACGGCGTCGATCGAGTCCTTCTCGGCGAACTCGGTGCGCCATGCGGCGACCGTGAGCGGGCGCTGTGTGGGGAAGAAACAAAGCGCATGATCGATCGCTTTAAGAAAAGCGTTGCTATAGTGCCCATGACCCACCTGCGGTGCCGACGTCAACGGATCGGCACGGTTTTCGACGATCTCGCGATACCGTTCGAGAGCGTGTGCGGGTGGCACTCCAACCAGCGCCTGGTAGAACGTCGCGCCAAGGCTGTAGACATCGGTCCACGCGCCTTGCAGTTCGCTGTCGCCGTAGTGGATCTCGATCGGCGCGAAGCCTGGGGGGGAATGCTTGGTCGTCGTGCTTGTCGGTTTGAAGAGAGCACCGGCCCCCGGATTGAACCCCGTTAACACCGGGCGACCGTCCGGTCGGACAATTATGTTGGAAGGTTGAATGTAACGGTGAATAAAGCCCCTCGCGTGGATCTCTTCGATCCCGTCCAGGATCGGTGACATGATGGCGAGTAATTCCTCTTCCTCCATGTTGGAGCTATCGAAGAGCTGTTCCAGGTTCTTGCCGTGCTCGTGCGCGACGATTAGATACGCACTGTTGTTGGCGTCGAATGAATCCAGGAATTGGACAATATTATGATGCCTAATCGTCGTGAGCGTTTGGGCGTCGGTAAGGAAGCAATCGAGCCCTGCTTGATATTCGGCGTCATGCTCGACGGAAGCAGCGTGAATGACGCCGCGCGGATCTCGTATCGCGATCTCAGACGGCATGTACTCGGTAATGATGGCGGCACGGCCTAGAGGCAGATCATTGGCTAAATAAGTAAACCAATAGTCCCCTTGACCCAGGACCTTATTAATTCGATAGCCGTGGATATCCGACCCCGGTGAGAGCGGATCGGGGTTCGCTCTGTCTGCAAAATCTATGATGCTCGGATCATCCGGCACGGCGATAAAACGACCTCTAGGTTTAAAGGGAAGTCAACTCGACGACCGCGGCCCACCCGACCGATGCTGTGGCGTGCGCATGATCTTGTCAACGTTTCGTAGAGGAACTATTCGTCTCTGCATTCAGCCGAGACGGACGCTGTTAGGGATAACGCACCAAGATCCCTTTGAGACTAATTTCCTTTTCCAAGCGCGCTTGCAATTGCTTAGCCTTGGCTTCGTCCAGCTCCGGTCCGACGCGCACGCGAAACACTGTCCCGGGGCGCATGTAAAGCTTTTCCACGAAAGCCTTGAATCCTTGATTCTTGAGCCGTTGTTCCAGCAACTTGGCGTTTTCCTCGCTCGAAAAGCTCCCGAGTTGGATCGCCCAGGCCGTGACACCGAGCCGCTGTTTGTCGGTGGCGGGCGGAGCCGCCGCCACGGCGCCCGGCAGTCGGCGGGCCGAAGGGGGCGCTCCGCCGGCGCTTTCCACTCTCTTGGCCGTGGCGGACGTATCCTTCGGCTTGGACTTAGGCTTATTAGGTGGACCGATGGTCACCGCTCGGGCGGCGCCGGCCTCCCGTCCGCCAGCACGGCTTATCGCGGGTGTCTCCGCTCCCGGACTGTCCTCGGCTTCAGCGGCCGGCGGAAGCTTCACCACCGGCGGGACGAGGAGCTTCTCCTCGTCCAAGGGCTGCACTCCGGAATCATAAATATCCTTTGGCGGCGGTGGTAGGGAAAGATCTTCGATGATAACGGTCGGCGCATCCGTATCATCGAGCAGCATGGGAATAAAAATCACGCCGGCCGTGATGAGCGTCGCGGCGCCAATCAGTCGCTGTTTGAGCTTATGCTCCATTGCCATGGCTCAAAGAGTTTAGCACTGCCGGATAGAACACCGCATATCAGGCATTTACCTGGTTATCTTGGCGATTTTCGATGACATCGCCCGCATCGAGGAGCCGCATCACCCCGGCTACGGTCAAAAACGAGCCGGTCACCAAGACGCGATCGCCTCGCTTGGCGCAGCCGTTCACCGCGGCAAAAGCCGCGTCCACATCCTCGTAGGCTGCGATCCGGTTCGCGGCCGCGAATGGACTCAATTCGAGCGCCAGTCGCCGCCCACTTGAACCGCGTACCCCTGGCAACCGCACTAAGTGCCAATGCTCGACCAGATCCGCAAGCTCTGCGAAGACCCCTACGCTATCCTTGTCCTTCAGCATGCCGATGATCGCATGGGTTTCACCTTTGGCCGGCCAGCGTCTTAAGGTCGCCCCAAGCACTCCCGCCGCCTGCGGGTTGTGGGCGACATCCAAGACATACTCCAGCGGCCCCGGAATGACTTGAAACCGGCCCGCTAACCGGACGCGGGACAGACCTTGCCGCATCGCGTCCACCGTCACGGGAATGCGTGCGGAGAGCACTTCCAACGCCATCAACACGCCTGCCGCGTTCTGAACCTGGTAGTCACCGCGCAAGGACGGCCAGGGCAAGGCGTGTATCGTTCGCGATTGGGACCGCCATTCCCAGCCAGGGTTTTGGATCTCGAAATCATATTCCCGTCCGAGCTGATGTAGCGGAGCGCCGATCCGATCCGCGTAGCCGACTAGTGTAGCGGGCGCCTCGCGATCAGAGCAAATTGCTGCGCGGCCGCGGCGAAAAATCCCGGCCTTCTCGCGGGCTATCGCCGCGCGATCCGGTCCCAGCCATTCGACGTGGTCGATCCCGATCGCCGTGATCAGCGCGGCATCCGCGGCAACAAGATTCACAGCATCCAAGCGGCCTCCGAGCCCAACTTCGAGGACGGCGACATCCAGATCCGCACGCGCGAAGATATCGAGGGCCGCCAAGGTACCGAACTCGAAATAGGTGAGTGAGACGCCCTCCCGAGCGTCATCGACGCGTTGAAAGGCCGCGCACAGTTGCGCATCGGATACCGCCGCCCCGGCGATTTGGATGCGCTCGTTGTAACGCGTTAAATGCGGCGAGGTATACGTCGCCGTGCGGTAGCCAGCGGCTCTGAGGACAGCATCCAGCATGGCTACGCTCGAACCCTTGCCGTTGGTGCCTCCGACGCTGATAGCGCAATAATGAGGGGGTTGCAGGCCCAGGCGTTCGAATACGCGCCGGACACGGTCGAGGCCGAGGTCGATTTCGCGCACATGCAATCCTTCTTGCCAGGCAAGCCAAGCAGCCAAGGTCTGAAAGCGCGGGGGAAATGCCGTGAGGATGGGTTGCGTCATGTGAGACCCTTAGGCGTGCGGACATTGGCTGTCCTGATGCTGCTGGATACAGGCGCCCGGAAGCGTCAACACGCCTTAGAGTGCGGACTGATGGGTGATAAGCGATAACAACGAAGTTATCTGCTCGCGCATCTCTCTGCGATCCGGCAAAGTCTGACGCACGGTCTGCTCGATCACCCTCGGCCCGGCAAAGCCAATCAGCGCGTCGGGTTCAGCGATATTGATATCACCGAGCATCGCGAGACTTGCCGACACCCCGCCCATCGTGGGATTGGTCAGCACCGAAATGTACGGAAGTCCGCGCGCGCTGAGAGCGGCGAGCGCGGCGCTGGTTTTGGCCATCTGCATGAGCGAAACCAGCGCCTCTTGCATTCTGGCCCCGCCGCTCGCGGAGAAACACACCAAGGGCGCATCATGCTCGATGGCGGCATTGACCCCGCGCACGAAACGCTCCCCGACTACCGAGCCCATTGATCCGCCCATAAACTCGAACTCAAAGGCGCCGGCAACGATGGTTCTCGATTGCAGCCGCCCCATGAAGACCACCAGCGCATCGAGCTCATCGGTGGCTTTTTGCGCTTGGCTCAGGCGGTCTTTATAGCGCTTGGTATCCTTGAAGCGGAGGAAATCGATGGGTTCGATCTCCTTACCGATTTCAACGCGGGGTTCCGCATCCAGGAACCAATCGAGCCGCTGCCTGGCGCCCACGCGCAGATGATGGCTGCACTTTAGACACACGTTGAAATTGCGTTCCAGCTCGGCGCGATAGAGTACCCCCTTGCAGCCCGGGCAACTGGTCCATAGACCCTCGGGAACGACGCGTTTAGTGGTTCCGTTGGTACGAATACGCGATGGAAGCAGCTTCTTAAACCAATCCATACCTCATTCCGAGCTCGTCATAGACTCTCCCGCACACGCCCCGGTCCCATTCCATCCATGGCCGCGCGCAGCCCTTTCATGAAGGCGCGCACGCCCCGTTCGAGGTTCGGGCCGTTCCCGAGCGCCTCGATGCGGGAAACCAAGGCGCTGCCCACGACTACTGCATCACTGATCAGCGCGATCCGCGCGGCGCTCTCCGCGTCCTTGATCCCAAAACCGACGCCAATCGGCAACGCGGTATGCCGCCGGATGAGGCGCACTTTATCGGCCACCGCCGAGGTATCGAGTTTATCACTCCCCGTGACCCCTTTCAGCGAGACGTAATAGACAAACCCGCGCGCCAGGGCGCAGATGCGCGCGATGCGTTCCTCGCTGCTGGTCGGCGCCAGAAGAAACACCGGATCGATCTCATGGGCGCCCAGGCGCGCAAACACCGCGTAACCCATGACCTCGATCGGATTGAGATAACCCATTAACACGATCGGCGTGTGCGTGTCGCTTGCGCGGAATTCTCGGACCAGATCCAACACCGTCCGCAACGTGACACCGCGGCGCAGAGCGCGTTCGCTCGATCGTTGAATGTCCGGACCGTCGGCCATGGGATCGGAAAATGGGACCCCGAGCTCCAAGATATCGGCGCCGCTCTCGACCAGCGCCTGCATCAGCGCCGGCGTTTGCTCCGGTCCCGGATCACCAGCGGTAATAAAGGGTACCAAGGCTTTACGGCCGCGGGTACGGAGCGCATCGAAACACCGGTTCAGACGGCCCATGGCGCACATCACTCCTGGTTAATCACAGCAGGATTCCCGCGCGCGTCGCGACCGTGTGGATATCTTTATCCCCGCGCCCCGAGAGATTCACGATAATGATTCGCTCGCGCTCCATCCGCGGGGCGAGTTTGGCCGTAAAGGCCAGCGCATGGGATGACTCCAGGGCCGGAATGATGCCTTCGATGCGCGTCAAATCATGGAACGCCACGAGGGCTTCCGCATCGGTGATCGCCACGTAGCTCGCACGCCCCGTGTCCTTTAACCACGCGTGCTCGGGACCCACCCCCGGGTAGTCGAGCCCGGCCGAAATGGAATGGGTTTCGATGATTTGACCGTTGATATCTTCCAGGAGATAGGTGCGGTTTCCGTGTAAAACCCCCGGGCGACCGGCGCACAAGGAGGCCGCATGGCGTCCGGTTTCTAACCCGGCACCGGCGGCTTCTACCCCGTACAAGGCCACGGAGGAATCCTCGATAAACGGGAAAAACAATCCCATCGCGTTGGAGCCGCCGCCCACGCAGGCGATCAAGGCATCCGGCATGCGGCCGGTTTGTTCTTGGCACTGGGCACGCGCCTCGCGCCCGATAACGGTTTGGAAGTCACGCACGAGCATCGGATAAGGATGCGGGCCCGCCACCGTGCCGATGATATAAAACGTGCTATCGACGTTCGTCACCCAATCGCGGAGGGCTTCGTTGAGCGCATCCTTGAGCGTCTTGGATCCCGATTCCACCGGGATCACGCTCGCTCCCAGCAGCTTCATGCGGTAAACATTGATCGCCTGCCGTTGGATATCTTCCGAGCCCATATAGACCACGCATTCGATACCGGCTCGGGCGGCGACCGTGGCTGTAGCCACCCCATGTTGGCCGGCGCCCGTCTCGGCGATGATACGGTGCTTATTCATGCGGCGCGCGAGTAAGGCCTGCCCCACGGTGTTATTGATCTTGTGCGCGCCGGTGTGGTTCAGATCCTCGCGCTTTAGGAATATCCGTGCCCCGCCTAAACATTGCGTCCAGCGTGCGGCAAAGTAAAGCGGGGAAGGTCGGCCTACATAATGCGCGAGGTCCGCATCCAGCTCGGCGACAAACTCCGGATCGCGGCGGAATCGCTGATAGGCGTCCTCGAGCTCCTGCAATGGCTTCATCAAGGTTTCGGCAACGAAGCGGCCGCCATAGACGCCGAAATGCCCGCGCCGATCCGGAAGCATGTCGCCGACACGCGCGTCCGCCATTGCCTCGCTTACCGTGTCAACCGAGCCTTGCATCCCAAACCGTGCGCATGAATCGCCGTAGTTTTTCCTCGTCTTTGATTCCCTTGGCCCTCTCCACCCCCCCGCTCACATCCACGGCGTAGGGTCGGGCAGCCGCGATCGCCGATGCGACATTATCAGGACTTAATCCTCCTGCCAAGATAATCGGTTTCTCCAACTGTTCCGGAATCGCTGCCCAGTCGAATGTCTGTCCGGTGCCCCCCGGCAATCCGGTGACAAAACTATCCAGCAGCAATGCACTCGCATCCGCGTAAATCCGGCAGAGCGCGCGTAAATCGACCCCCTCCCGGACACGGATGGCCTTCACATAAGGTTTTCCAAACTTCCGGCAATATTCCGGCGGCTCATCACCGTGGAACTGCAACACATCGAGAGAGACCCGCTCCGAGATCGCGCGGATCTTATCTTCTTCCGCATCCACGAACAGACCCACCCGTGTCAGGAACGGTGGTAATCCAGCCAAGATTTCAAAAGCTTGGTCGATATTCACAGCCCGGGGACTGCCGGAGTAAAACACCAAACCGATGGCGTCCGCCCCGTGCTCGCTAGCCGCCCAGGCATCGCGCCCGCGCGTGATCCCGCAGATCTTGATCTTAACGTGTGTCGTAGGAATTTCCTGCGTCCCCGTCACTGGCTTCGGTCTCGACGCGGCGCTAGAACGGCAGCATTATCGGGACCGGAGGCGAAATGCCGTCGGTCTCGGGATAACACACTGCCATTAGGTACAAGCCCTCGGGCGGGGCCGTCACGCCACCGAGGGTGCGATCGCGTCCGTCCAAGACTTCGCGGGCCCAACCGATCATGGCTTCGCCGCGCCCGATGGCCAGCAACACCCCGGCGATGTTGCGAACCATGTGGTGCAAGAAAGCATTGGCCTCGATATCGATCGCCACGATCGGGCCGCTGCGCCGGACCTCGATACGGTGGATGGTCCGCACCGGGGTCTTGGCCTGGCATCCCTGCGATCGGAAGGCCGAGAAATCGTGCTCACCGCGCAAGCACAGCGCCGCCGCGCTCATCCGCTCGGCGTCGAGCTGCCGGCGTTCCCAGGTGATCTTCGACGCCCATAACCCGGAGCGCGCGGGGCGGTTCAAGATCAAATAACGATAACGCCGCGCGATCGCGGAGAAGCGTGCATGGAAATCGGCGCGCGCCCCTCTGGCCCACAGCACGCACACGTCAGACGGAAGGTTGCTATTGGCGCCGAACACCCAGGAGCGTGCCTCACGGCGCGCATTGGTTTCGATATGAACGACCTGTCCAAGCGCGTGCACCCCGGTATCCGTCCGCCCGGCGCAATGCACCCGCAAGGGTTGATCGGCGACCCGCGACAACGCCTCCTCGATACAGGCCTGCACGGTCCGTGCGCGCGGCTGGATCTGCCAACCACAAAACCGACTTCCATCGTATTCGACACCGAGAGCAATCCTCACAGGCCGTTCTGGAGAGCGAGGAGCAACGCCAAGACGCCGCCCAAAATTCCCCATTGCAGTAATGACGGAGCGCCCAAATCCGGGATCCGTACCCGCTTGATCGGAGCCGCTTCGGCGCACTGCACGACGGACTCGAACACGCTCGCAAGCGCCTCACCCGCGCGCAGGGGACTTCGCCAAACGATCCGAGCCCACTCCTTGACCCGGATCCGCAGCATGTCTTCCAAAGCCGGTAAGATTTCAAGCACGAGTTGAATCCGCACCGCGACGCGTTCCGCGAACCGGCCCGGAAGCCACTTCGCCAGTCTGTAAATCGCCCCGATGAGCTCCTCGCGTGGCGTGTGCGTGACGAGTAAGCTTACCAACAGCACCGTCACGATCAGGAGCGCCACGCGATAGGTCCCGGCATAAAGCCCGTCCACGGACGGGACCTCCCAATCCTGGATAATTGCCTGGCCCGGCGTAAAAAA
Source organism: Chromatiales bacterium USCg_Taylor (assembly GCA_002007425.1). Classification (GTDB taxonomy): domain Bacteria; phylum Pseudomonadota; class Gammaproteobacteria; order JACCXJ01; family JACCXJ01; genus USCg-Taylor. The sequence continues at coordinate 8,509 of MUGK01000133.1, forward strand.
TGCGTAGAGCATCACGATGGAAAACCATAACCACCGCAGCCGCCGGAGAAGCCGGCAAGTAAGCTCAAACGACGCCCGCCCGGACACCGTCAACGCAACGCCAGCGACGCCCGCGCTCGCCACTAAAACCTCGGGACTTCCGCGGGAAAGAAACCCCGACCAAACGATAAAGCCGAGGATAGTAATCACCGGGTGCATGCGGCCACCTGAAGACCTTGCGATGCGCGCGCAACAGCGTGCAGGCCCCCGCGCGCGCTACGCCTCAGCCGCTAGCCTAACTGCTGCAGGAGCTGCGTGGCTTCCTGACGTTGTTCCTCGACGCCGTGCTGGACCACCTCCTCCAAGATGGAACGCGCACCTTCCGCGTCACCGAGCTCGATATAGGCTTTGGCCAGGTTCAGCTTGACATCGACGTCCGCCGTGGTGTCGGCCTCATCCTCTATGCCGCTCTGCTCAGTCTCGGCCTTGTTTATCGCCTTGTACAGATCGCTGGTATCTTCGGGCGATAAACCTAATTCGGCGCTCAGATCCATGATATCCAAAGGATCGGCGTCCTTCTCGGGCGGTGCTGAGGGCTCGGCGTCCAGGGTCAGGTTCGTTTTCCCGGAGATCACCGGTTTGATCTCTTCGATTTTCTCGAACGGGAAATCAGATAAGTCAAATTCGATGCCGTCATCGCCGTCAACCGCGGCGGTACGCGTATCAAAGTTCGCAAGCGTATCGTCCATCGGTGAGCGTTTGGGCGCGTCTTTCTTTGCAGGCGGCTCCTTCAGCCAGGACGAAAGAGTGCGCTCACCAGGCAGTTCGTGCGTCGCTTCCGGCTCGGTTTCTCCGGGACTGGTAATGTCCACGACCACGGGGCTTATCGGCCGGGTCATTTCGTCAGAGACATCTTCAGTGAGTTTAACAACCCGTACCGTGTCTTCGACCGATTCGGCCCCTCCTTCAGGCGCCGTGATGTCGATGAATTCAGTCGCTTCCCTATCCTGCGCGGACGGTGATGTCACATCGATTATCTCTGAATTGGACGCCGCTGCGACCGCCGATCCATCGATGCCGGTCCCGGTGGGCGCCGCATCCAACCACCTCGTGATCCCGAGATCGAAGCCGGTCCCGCTGCGCGGTTGCTCCGTCACGCCGATATCCGCGACTGTGTCTCCGGGCCTGCGCGGCTGCTCCGCCACGCCGATATCCATGAACTCGCTTTCCTCCACGTCCACACTCGCCGCCGCCGGCTCGTCGGCAAGCAGCGGTTGGTCGGGTGAGAGCGCCTGCCACATCGCCGTGGCGCGCTCCCACAGACTGCCTTGGCCAACCGTGGCGTCACGCAATTCCTTGGCGCTTGTTGCAAACGCCGCCTTATTCCCCGAGGCGTGATATACCTCGAGCAGTTTCAGCTTGTAGTCGAGTTGATTAGGATCCGCGGCGATGGCCTGGTTGACCAAACGCTCGGCCTCTTCAAATCGCTCGTAGGTTAGGTAAACGTCGAGGTCGGACAGCGGGTCCTCGATATTCGACTCCGCGATTACTTCCGAGGCGGGCGAGGCAGCAGACTGACCGTCCTGGGCGGCCGCGCTCGCGGGGGCTTGCCGCATTCTAAACGTACCACCACCACTGTCCTCCGGGCTTGCGGGCAGGAGCCCCACCGGCTCGAAATCCTCGGCCACGGGCCGATCAGAATCGTCGGACGTTCCGCGCTTCTTTAACACCATCGCCACGCCGATAACGATGACCACCAGCGCCGCGACACCGCCGATGAGCCCAAGGTTTCCACCCAGGAGGTTATCGGTCAGTCCTCCGCCATCGGGGGTCGCTGGGGCCTCCGGCGTCGGCGGGGGTAACGGCGCCGCGACCTCGCTTTCGGGTTTGGTCGTTTCCGTAGGAATCGCGGGAGGCAATGACGATTCCGGTGGCGCGCTGGATTCGGCGTCTGGAGGCGCCGCCGGGGGAGTCTCCTCAGAGGTTGGTTGTGATGGAGCAGCAGCGTCGGGGGTCGCGCTCGCCGATGGCTCGGTAACCTCCGGCGTCGTCCCGGATCCCCCAGCCGAGGTCTCGGGACTGGCACCGGCGTTTGCAGGCGGCGGCGCCGCGGTTTCGGGGGCGGCGCGATCAGACGGCGTGGCTGTCTCCGGTGTGACGGGTGCGCCGGCGGCCTTAGCCTGCAGTGCGGCGAGATCGGCGTCTTTAATCTCGATCTGCTTGCGAAGCAGCTTGATGATCTCATCGGCCTCCGTGAGTTTACTGTTAAGCTCGCCGATTTCCTGCTTTTGCGAGGCCATTGTTTCCTGCGCGATGGCGAGGCCCTTATCGACATTCCCAGGCGCGAGCGATGGCGCGCCGGCTTCCGCGGCTAATAGCTTGAGCTGAGCTTCATCCGCGGTGGGACCTGCGGCCGCGGCCGGTGCCCCGGCGGCGCCCGCAGACGACACTTCGCCCGCGGGTTGCGGCTGTGCGGAGACCGCGACTCGCTGCCGGTAGCGCTCCCACAATGCCGAGTGTTTGCTCACAACCTGCATCGCTTCGCGCTGAGACATGCGCGCGCTGTCCCCGGGCTCGGGGAGCTGTAACACGGCGCCGCGCTTCAGCGCATTCATGTTATTATCCAAGAAAAAGGCGTCGGGGTTGGCACGCAGAAGCGCGAACATGATCTGTTGCACCGAGGCGCTCGGATCAGTGCGGACCGATACTGCAATCTCCCACAAGGTGTCCCCCGATACCGTCGGACCGTAGCTGTCCCCGGCGCCCCCCGCCGCGCGCCGCTCGGTTCTCCACGGAGGCGTGGTGCTTTTGTCCCTCACGATGGCGCCGCGAGGCGGTTCGCGCCGCGCGGTTGCGGGCCTCGTGGGCGGTAAGCTGCTCCGTCCCTTATACGCAGGCGGGTCCAGCAACGCCGCGTATTCGCGAAACAGCCGTCCCTTGGACCAGTTGACCTCAATCAAGAAGTTGATAAACGGTTCGCGGATGGGTTCCGTGCTGGTGATCTTGATGTAGTCCGGGCCATCGCGCGTCTCCACGACCTCGAAACGGAGCTGCGACAGAGAAGCCGGCCGTTCCAAACCAGCGCGCCTAAATCGCTCCACGTCGGCCAGTTTGACCGTGAGCGCATCGAGCTCTTCGGCCTTGGCATTGATGATTGGCACCGTGGCGTAAAATCGCTCGTTGAGCTGCGAGCGTTTTTGCAGATCGCCAAGGCCAAGGGTATACGCCGTGCTTGGGATACAAAGGAGTAGGAGAACAACCAATCGATGAGCCATGGTCGAATACCTTTTCTATATAAAGTGTGCCGAGGCGTTTTGAGATGGAGCTATTGAGGTAGGCACATTAATAGTTAATTACAATTAAATAATAAACTTGACATTTAATTGTCGTTTTCGCCGCGGCCCTCGGTATGTGCGACAGGACATCCAAGTCACTCTCGCACCCTCGGTCTCGCGGCGAGTGATTCCTTTTGCCGCGACCGTCCTCCGCCTTCCATGGCTCGTCGATAGAAAAATCTTATAACCTTACATGAACTATAGTTTATAAGTAACTTTTTACCAACATTTCCGCGATCTGGATACTGTTGAGCGCGGCCCCCTTGCGCAGGTTGTCCGACACCACCCACATATTTAAACCCCGGGGGTGGGAGATATCCTCGCGGATCCTGCCGACATAGACCGCATCGCGCCCCGCGGCGTCCGTCACGGCGGTGGGATAACCGCCGGCACTGGGCTCGTCCAGCACGGTAACCCCTGCTGCAGCGCGGAGTAAGATGCGGGCCTCCGGTGCTGTGAGTTTCCGTTTGGTCTCCACATGAATCGCCTCGGAGTGCCCACAGTACACGGGCACGCGCACCGCGGTTGGATTCACCAGGAGACTTTCGTCTTCGAGGATCTTACGCGTTTCCCAAACCATCTTCATCTCTTCCTTGGTATAACCGTTGGCTTGAAAATCATCGATGTGCGGTAATACGTTAAAGGCGATTTGCTTCGGATACACTTGAGCGCGCACAGGCTCACCGTCAATCATCGCTTTGCATTGGATCGCAAGCTCGTCGATCGCTTTCCGACCGGTGCCTGAAACCGATTGATAGGTACACACATTGATGCGCTCGATACCGGCCGCATCGTAGATCGGTTTAAGCGCAACGACCATCTGAATCGTCGAGCAGTTTGGATTCGCGATGATCCCCCGGTTTTTGAACCCGCCGACAGCATGAGGATTTACCTCCGGAACCACAAGCGGAACATCGGTTTCGTACCGAAAACATGAGGTGTTATCGATCACGACACAACCCGCCGCCGCCGCCTTGGGCGCGAAGATCTCCGACACGGTGGCGCTAGGCGAAAATAATCCGATCTCGATGCCGCTGAAATCAAATGCGTCGAGATCCTGCACCACCAGCGATTCACCATTGAAGCGAACGGTGCTTCCCGCTGAGCCCCGGCTTGCGAGCGCGTGAATGTTTTTTACCGGGAAGCGCCGCTCGGCGAGGATCGAAAACATGGCCTCGCCCACCGCCCCGGTGGCCCCAACCACGGCAACATTGAATTCCCGGCTCATCCTTCCACTATACCTCTCTACAACCCGCGATCATCGGCCAAGCGCATTTGCTACCGCGTTACCCATTTCTCCGGTGCCGGCGCTGCTCTCCCCAGGAGCCGCGATATCCTGCGTGCGGACACCTTGACGCAACACACCCGCCACCGCGCGCTCCACCCGTTCACCCATTAGCGGAGCGCCGAGAGAATAATGGAGCATCATGGCGACCGAGAGAATCGTACCCAAGGGGTTCGCGCTATTTTGGCCGGCGATATCCGGGGCTGAACCATGGATCGGTTCATAAAGGCCCTGCCCGCTTTGGTTCACGGAAGCGGAAGGTAGCATCCCGATGGACCCCGTCAGCATCGCGGCCAAATCGGACAGGATATCTCCGAACAGGTTCGGCGTGAGCAAGACATCGAATTGCGTGGGCCGCCGCGCCAACTGCATCGCCGCATTGTCGACATACATGTGGGTTAACTCGACGCCGGGAAACTCACAGGCTACTTCTGCGACGACCTGCCGCCAAAGCTGGCTTGCTTCGAGCACGTTGGCTTTGTCTATCGAGCACACTCGCCCGCGGCGTTGCAGCGCAAGCTTAAACGCCACCCGAGCGATGCGATCTATCTCCGACTCGCGATAAACCATGGTGTTGAAGGCTTGACGCTCGCCTCCCGCAAGTGTCCGAGCGCCCCGCGGTTCCCCGTAGTAGACATCGCCGGTTAGCTCGCGCACGATGACGAGATCCAAGCCCTCGATCACCTCGGGCTTGAGCGAGGAAGAGTCAATCAACTCGCCGTAAAGCTTCGCCGGGCGCAGATTTGCGAACAAGTCCAACCCGGCGCGCAGCCGAAGCAAGCCTCTCTCGGGCCGTAGCTTAGTGGCTAAAGCGTCCCATTTCGGGCCGCCGACCGCGCCCAACAATACCGCGTCGGCTTGCCGCGCCTTGGCAAGTGTCTCCTGCGGTAGCGGATCGCCGGCCGCGTCCACGGCCGCGCCCCCGATGAGCGCCTCTTCGATCTCGAATTCCGGACCGGAATGAGACCGGAGTGCGCGTAACACCTTGACCGCCTGCGCTGTGATCTCGGGACCTATGCCGTCACCCGGGAGGACCAGAATTTTCTTAAGCATTACTTACACAGCAATTTACTGTCGGCTCCAAAGAGCGGTCAGCCGTTAGAGCAACCCGGCGCGATCGGCACTCGTCAACGTCGTTGGCCGACACCTACGCATCACCTATACTGGGGTTGCCCAGATCCCCAACGCTTCCAGACACGACATGACCGTCGTAATACCTAATCCATTTTATCAAATTTATGCAGGGGCAACGTTACTGGCGGGTGCATTGAGGTGTGACAATTGGAAGAGCTAAAAAAGATCATTGATGCGGCTTACGAGAGGCGTCACCAATTAACCCCGGCGAGCGCACCGAATCCTTTGCGCGATGCCGTCGCCGAGTGTATCCGCGCCTTGGATCAAGGACGGGCCAGGGTCGCCGAGAACAAGGACGGCCGATGGATCGTCAACGAATGGCTGAAGAAAGCCGTGCTCCTCTACTTCAGGCTGGAGGAGAATAAGGTGCTGCACGGCGATTTCACGAACTTCTTCGATCGCGTTCCGGCCAAGTTTCATGGCTTCGATCGTGAACGCTTCGCCAGCGTTGGCGCTCGCGTCGTGCCACCCGCGACCGTACGCTTCGGGAGTTATATCGCGCCGAACGTCGTCTTGATGCCGAGCTACGTGAACATCGGCGCCTATGTGGACAGCGGCACCATGGTCGACACCTGGGCCACGGTCGGTTCGTGCGCCCAGATCGGTAAGAACGTGCACCTCTCCGGAGGGGTCGGGATCGGCGGGGTGCTCGAACCGCTGCAATCCGCCCCTACCATTATCGAAGACGACTGCTTCATCGGGGCTCGATCCGAGATCGTCGAAGGTGTGATCGTGGGCGCGGGTTCGGTGATCTCGATGGGTGTTTATATCGGGCAGAGCACCAAGATCTATAACCGTGAAAACGGTGATGTGACTTTCGGACAGATTCCGCCCGGTTCAGTAGTTGTGTCCGGAAACTTACCTTCGGCCGATCAACGTTACAGTTTATACTGCGCTGTTATTGTGAAGCAGGTCGACGCAAAAACCCGCGCTAAGGTCGGAATAAACGAACTATTGCGCGATCGCTGAGAGGTTGTGAATGAATCGTCGCGAGCAGCCGCACAGCAGTTCTATTCACAAGCTCTGAGCCAGCGTGGCGTTGAAACTTGACGCCGTTATGCTGCCGCAACGCCCGGTTCCGCATGGTGCAAAGCCTCCGCCACAACCTCGGCGAGCGTTGTCGCCACCTGATTGACTTCACCCTCGTCCGGCCCTTCGACCATGACACGGATCAGCGGTTCGGTGCCTGAGGGCCGCAACAGCACCCGCCCCCGATCTCTCAGCCGCTCTTCCGCATCCCGTACGGCTTGATGCACCGCCGGGACATTGCCGACATCCATTCGCCGGGCCATTCGCACGTTGATGAGCTTTTGCGGGTATTTCCTCATTCCTGATTTCAATGAATTTAACGGCTGGCCCGTAGCGACGACGGTCTCAAGCACTTGCAAGGCGGAAACGATACCGTCACCGGTGGTTGTCATATCCAAACAGATGATATGGCCCGACGATTCGCCGCCGAGTGTCCACCCGCCCTCTTTCATCATCTCCAAGACATATCTGTCCCCCACCTTAGCCCGCTTTAAATTGAGGCCGAGCGTTCGCAGCGCATGCTCAAGACCGAGGTTAGTCATCTGCGTGCCGACCACGCTTCCGATCAGTTTATTCCTCCGCTGGCGCTCACGGGCGATAATAAAGAGCAGCTCGTCGCCATCGACGACTTCGCCCTGGTGGTCCACCATGATCACCCGATCGCCGTCACCGTCGAGAGCAATGCCGACATCGGCCCCCTGTGACATCACCTCGGCTTTAAGCGTCTCCGGTTTGGTTGCCCCATACTGATCATTGATGTTAAGACCGTTCGGCGCCGCACCGATCGAGTCCGTTAAGTTTGGCGCCGGTCCCGAATGTGCTTTTGCAAAACTCGATATACCGTCCCTCCGCGTCCACAATGCGATGCGCCCGGCCTAGCTTGCTCGAATCGACCGTCGCTAGCGGGCAATCCAGCGCCGCTTCGATGTCCGATTCGACGGCATCGGCAAGCTTCATACCGTCGCTGCCGAAAAACTTGATCCCATTGTCGTAGTAGGGGTTGTGCGAGGCGCTTATTACGACTCCGGCTTGCGCCCGAAAAGTGCGCGTCAGATAGGCGATGGCGGGTGTGGGCATCGGGCCCAACAGCAGGATGTCGACGCCGGCGGCCGAAAAACCCGCTTCTAATGCCGACTCG